>DATFCC010000310.1:0-4022 GCA_035253505.1 Hyphomicrobiaceae bacterium | reverse complement strand
TGCCGGCGCAGCGGCGGCGGGCGGCGTCGCTCCGGGCGCGGGCGCCGGCGTGGTCGTCTGGGCGGGGGCGAGCGTGCTGCCCAACGCGGCAAGTGCGAACAATGTCGATACCAGGACTGTCTTCTGCATGGTCGATCCTCTGTGTGCCGTCACCCTAGCCCGCAAACGCCCGCAGCAGGAGCTTTGGCGGGCACACAGAGTGCAGAATAGGTAAACGCCGCCGATGGTGCATGGGTCGGACGCCGGCATTCCCACGGCAACCGGCATCGCTGTTGATAAGTCTGGTCCCCGGCGAGGGCACGGCGCCTGGTGCCAGTGGCTCTAGCCGTGCGGATCAATCCGCCACGACGAGCCGGTATCCCGCATCGTATGCATCGAGGGTCACCAAGTGGGCGTAGCGGCGCTCCCATGTGCCGGTCTCGAGATCGCGCCTCAGATCTCGCAATCCCTTTTCCGCGTTGCGGATGGCCCAGAACGACGAGCTGCCGGAGCGGATGTGCGGATCGAGATAGGCCGCAGGCCGGCGCCAATAGGCATAGAGGAACCCGTCGCTGCAGTCGTGCGGCACCAGGACCGGCGTGATCTGCACGGAGCCCAGCCAGCGCCGATAGCAGGACATTTCCGGCATCCACCCTTGATCCAGCGCGGCCAGCTCGGGAAGGTAGTCGGTCAACCACGGCCGGTGCGAGGGATCGAACGTGAGCAGCACGATCGGGCCGCGTGTCACGCGGCGCATCTCTCGCAGGCCCGCCTCCTTGTCGGACCAGTGGTGAACGGTGAGAATGGCCATCGAGGCGTCGAAGCTCTTGTCGTCGAACGGCAAGTCTTCGGCGCTGGCCTGGATGACCTTTGCCGCCGCAGGGCCGCGCTTGCTGATCATCTCCGCCGAAGGCTCGACGGCGGTCACGTACCGATCGGTGGGCTCATAGGACCCCGTGCCCGCGCCGACGTTCAGGACGGTCTGCGCAGATCCGAGTGCGCTTTCGATGACGCGGGCAATGCGCCGATCCGGCTTGCGAAGCGCGGCATAGTTCAGTCCGATGGTGTCATACTTGGCGGTCATCGGCTTGATCCTACCGCCGGTTGCGGGGAGTTGAGAAATATCGCGCACTTTGTTCCGGCGGCCTCATGCTCGGGCTTTCGGTCTTGTTCCCAATGTCCCATCCATCAGCCGGCGCAGCAGTTCCGCGATAGCTGGACCCTCGGGACAAGCGGGGACAAGCCCGAGGATGACCGTCGAATTGAGGCAGCGGTTCGATGCGAGGTGGAGACGCGCTAGACCGCCTCCTTCTCCGCCTCGCGGGCGCGGCTGCGCTTCTTGCGCTCGTTGGGGTCGAGCCAGCGCTTGCGCAGGCGGATGGACTTCGGCGTCACCTCCACCAGCTCGTCGTCGGTGATGTAGGAGAGCGCCCGCTCCAGCGTGATGCGCAAGGGCGGGGTTAGGATGACATTCTCGTCCTTGCCCGAAGCGCGGATGTTGGTCAGCTTCTTGCCCTGGATGACGTTGACGATGAGATCGTTGTCGCGCGTGTGCTGGCCGACGACCATGCCCTCGTAGACCCGCGTCTGCGGGTCGATGATCATGGCGCCGCGCTCCTGCAGGTAGAACAAGGAATAGGCGGTGGCTTCGCCCGCGGCGTTGGAGATGAGAACGCCCGTGCGCCGCCCGGCGATCTCGCCCTTGAACGGCGCGTAGGCGTGGAAGAGGCGGTTCATGACGGCGGTGCCGCGCGTGTCGGTCAGCAGCTCGCTTTGGTAGCCGATCAGGCCTCGCGTCGGCACATGGAATACCAGGCGCTGGCGCCCGCCGCCGGATGGCCGCATCTCCTGCAGGTCGCCGCGCCGCTCGGACAGCTTCTGCACGACGATGCCGGAGTGCTCCTCGTCGACGTCGATGATCACCTCCTCGATCGGCTCCAGCCGCTGGCGCGTCGTGGGGTCGGCCTGCATCACCACGCGCGGGCGCGACACGGTGAGCTCGAAGCCCTCGCGGCGCATGGTCTCGATCAGGATGCCGAGCTGCAGCTCGCCGCGCCCGGCCACCTCGTAGGCATCCTTGTTGTTCTCGTCCTCGGTGACGCGGATGGCGACGTTGCGCTCGGCCTCGCGCAGCAGGCGGTCGCGGATGACGCGGCTCTGCACCTTGTCGCCCTCCTGCCCGGCGAACGGCCCGTCGTTGATGCGGAACATCATGGCCAGCGTGGGTGGATCGATGGGTTGAGCGGGCAGCGCATCCTCGACGGAAGGGTCGCACAGCGTGTCCGCGACGGTCGCCTCCGTGATGCCGGCGATGGCGACAATGTCTCCGGCCTCCGCCATATCCACGGCGGTGCGCTCGAGACCCCGGAAGGCCAGCACCTTGGTCACCCGTGCGGTCTCGATCAGGGTCCCGTCGCGCCGCAAGGCTTTGATGGTCTGGTTGGGCTGCACAGTGCCCGAGCGGATGCGGCCCGTCAGGATGCGGCCGAGATAGGCGTCGGCCTCCAGCGTGGTCGCGAGCATGCGGAACGGGCCGTCCTCGACCTTGGGCGGCGGCACGTGACGAAGCACGAGCTCGAACAGCGGCGCCAGGTCCTTCCTCGGTCCAGCCGGGTCCGCGGCCATCCATCCGTCGCGGCCCGAGCCGTAGAGGACGGGAAAATCGAGCTGCGCGTCGGTGGCGTCGAGCGCGGCGAAGAGATCGAAGATCTCGTTCAGCACCTGGTCGTGGCGCTCGTCGGGCCGGTCGATCTTGTTGATGGCGACGATGGGGCGCAGCCCCTGCTTGAGCGCCTTGGAAACGACGAACTTGGTCTGCGGCAGCGGCCCTTCGCTAGCGTCGACCAGCACGATGGCGCCATCCACCATGTTGAGGATGCGCTCCACCTCGCCGCCGAAGTCGGCGTGGCCCGGCGTATCGACGATGTTGATGCGCGTGTCCCCCCACAGAATGGAGGTGCACTTGGCGAGGATGGTGATGCCCCGCTCGCGCTCCAGGTCGTTGCTGTCGAGGGCCTGCGCCTCGACGCGCTGGTTCTCGCGGAAGGCGCCCGACTGCTTGAGCAGCGCGTCGACCAGCGTGGTCTTGCCGTGGTCGACGTGCGCGATGATCGCGATATTGCGAAGGTGCATTTATCGTCCTTTGAAGGATGCCGAGCCTGCTTCAGCAGGGGGCGCTGTTGCAGCGCACCAAACACGTGGCGGGCGCGGTAGCACGTTTCGCGCGGATGTGCCAGCGCTGCTGGCCCCGGTGCCCAACAGCGCAGGCGGGACGTGCAGAGGCGGTCAATTACCCAAGTTGGCTCAGGTGCCGGCGCTCCGCGCGGTGGCGTCGATGTGGGCGGCGAGGTCGTCGTCGAGGCCGAGGCGCTGGGCGAGCGCCACCAGGAACTCGTGCTCCTCCTCCTCGTCCGGATCGACGGTGATCCTTGCAGCCGTATAGACCTGCACGGCCTGCTCCTGCGAGGAGACCGTACCCGCCAGATCATCTACAGAAGCCGGGTTGGCGATCTCCTGGGCCAGAAACTCCTGCGCCGCCTCACCGACGCCGGCCTGCTGCAGCCCGCCGAGGATCTTCCGCTGCTCCTGCGCATCGATGCGGCCGTCCGCGGCGGCAGCGGCGATCATCGCCCGGATGAGAAGCACGGCGTCATCGTTGCTGACGGCGGCAGGCTCGAACCCCGAGCCGGCCGGTGCGGCAAGCAGCGCCTGCGGCTGCGGGCTGCCGTCGGCGGCGGGCTGGCCCTGCTGATAGTTCTGGTACGCGCGATAGGCCAAACCGCCGATGAGGGCGAGGCCGCCGAGCTTGATGGCACTGCCGGCCAGCGAGCGGCCGGTTCCTGTGCCCAGGATGAGAGCGCCGAGCCCGCCGAGCGCGGCCCCGCTCGCGAACTGATTGTTGGCAATGAAGTCCTTGACCAGCGCCAGAAGCTCTTCCGGCGATTTGTTCTTGAGCGCGCTCAAGTGTTCGCGCGTGAACTGGGGAGCACCGCCGGCATCGCCGAAGCGGCTGGCGCGGCCTGCGCCCCCTTGCCCCAGAATCT
>DATFCC010000309.1:0-12810 GCA_035253505.1 Hyphomicrobiaceae bacterium | reverse complement strand
ACTTCATTACGGGCTATGCCGAGCCGGCGGAAATCGAGGCGCTTGCCGCCAGCCCGCAAGGCATCCGCACGCGCATTCTGCAGCACATCCGCGACGAGATTGACCACGCTCAAGCCGGGCGTCCGGCCGCAATTTGGATGAAGCTCAATTCGCTGGTCGACGCCCGGATCATCGAGGGTCTCTATGAAGCGAGCCAGGCTGGCGTCGAGATCGACCTGGTGGTCCGCGGCATCTGCTGCCTGCGGCCGGGCGTTCCGGGCCTGTCCGAAAACATCCGGGCGAAGAGCATCGTCGGCCGCTTCCTCGAGCACGGCCGTATCTACTGCTTCGGCGCCGGCCACGGCTTGCCGGCACCGAAGGCCCTCGTCTATATCAGCTCCGCCGACATGATGCCGCGCAACCTGGACCGACGGGTCGAAGTGATGGTGCCGATAACCAACCCGACGGTGCACGAGCAGATCATGGACCAGATCATGGTTGCGAATCTCAAGGACAACCAGCAAAGCTGGCGCATCCTGCCGGACGGGTCGTCCGAGCGCATCAGGCCGGCCGGCGGCGAGGAACCGTTCAACGCGCACGAGTACTTCATGACCAACCCGAGCCTTTCAGGCCGGGGGCAGTCGCTGAAGGACAGCTTCCCGCGCCGGTTCAGTCTCGCCCAGGAGCAATAGCGCGAGGAAAGGCGAACCGCGCGTGAATCGCGAGTACGGCGAGTTCGGGCGCATCGGGGAGCTCGAGCCGATCGGTGTCGTCGACATCGGTTCCAACTCCGTGCGCCTCGTCGTCTACGAAGGCGCGGTCAGAAGCCCCACCCCGATCTTCAACGAGAAGGTGTTGTGCGGACTGGGCCGCCAGGTCGCCTCCACGGGCCATATGGGCGCGGAGAGCATCGCCCAGGCGCTCGAGGCGTTGAGCCGCTTCAAGGCGATCGCCCGCATCCTCGGCGTCAAGAACGTGTGGGCGCTGGCCACGGCGGCCTGCCGCGATGCCAGCGACGGGCCGGAGTTCATCGCCCGTGGCGAGAAGGCTCTGGGAGCGAAGATCCAGGTCCTTTCCGGCCAGCGCGAGGCGGAGCTTGCGGCCAACGGCATCCTGATGGGCTTCCGCTCGCCGGATGGCGTTGCCGGCGACCTCGGGGGCGGCAGCCTGGAGATCATCGACGTCAAGGGCAATGCCCTGCGCCAGTCGACCACGCTCCCGCTCGGCGGTCTGCGCCTGCTCGATTCCGCCGGCGGCCGCATCGACGAGGCGATCGACATCGCCGATGCCGCTGTTGCCCGGGTGGGCTGGCTCGATAACGGGCGCAACCGGGCGTTCTATGCGGTCGGCGGAACCTGGCGCGCCATCGCCCGCCTGCACATGGAGCAGGCGGACTATCCGCTCCACGTCATGCACGGCTACATGATGCCGACCGAGGAGGCCATCGACTTCTGCGAGGAGATTCGCAAGACGCGGAAGCTTTCCACCATGCCGGGCATCGAGGAGGTGGCGCGGCAGCGCCGCGAGGTGCTCCCCTATGGCGCCCTGGTGCTGGAGCGGTTGCTGAAGAAGCTGGAGCCCTCGGCCGTGCACTTCTCCGTCTTCGGCATCCGCGAGGGGCTCCTCTATAGCCTGCTGGCGGAGACCGAGCGCCGCAAGGACCCGCTGATCTCCTTTTGCGCCGAATATGCCCGCCAGCGGTCGCGCTCTGCCGAGCACGCCTTCGAGCTGTGCGCCTGGACGGATGCCCTGTTCGAGCAGCCGGCGGGCCCCAAGGAGACCGACGACGAGCGCCGGCTCCGCCATGCCGCCTGCCTGCTCTCCGACATCAGCTGGCGCGCCCATCCCGACTATCGCGGCGAGCAAAGCCTCATCCTCATCGCCCATGCCGCGCTTGGCGGCATCGATCATCCGGGCCGGGTGTTCCTGGCGCTGGCGAGCTACTTCCGCCACATGGGCACCGGAGCTCCCGAGGACAGCGGCAAGGACAAGCTATCCGACCGCCTCAAGGCCATCGTCTCCAAGCGCCTCTACAAGCGCGCCCGCATCATCGGTGCGGCCATCCGTGCCGCGCACATGCTCTCGATCGGCCAGCCAGGCATCATCGACGAGACCCCGCTCAGCTACGAGCGCAACAAGCTGGTGCTGGCCGTGCCCAAGGCCTATGCAGCCCTCGACGGGGAGCGCCTGCGCCGGCGGTTCGCCGCGCTGGCCGAGCTGCTCGAGCGGGATCCCGAAATCCGGGTCAAGCGCTGATCGGTGCCTGCGCCGGCATTGGCGCAGGGGTTGGCCTGCATCGCCTGTGGATTGGCGTACGTGCGCCACGATCCTGCGCTACTATACTATAGAGCGGGCTGCCGGCATCGGCCGGGGCGTTGGATGGGCTAGCAGCAATATGGCCGAGGACCCCTACAAGGTGCTGGGTGTGCCACGCGACGCACCAGACGAGGAGATTCGCCGCGCCTATCGCAAGCTCGCCAAACAGCTCCATCCCGACCTCAACCCCGCCAACCGGGCTTCGGCCGAAGAGCGCTTCAAGAAGGTCTCCGCCGCCTACGACATCGTCGGCGATCCGGTGAAGCGCCGGCAGTACGACCGCGGCGAGATCGACGGCAACGGTGAGCCGCGCCGCGGCTACCAGCGCGCCCACGCGGGCGGCGCCGGCCCGTTCGGCGCCAGGGGGGCCAGGGGCGGCGACGACTTCGGCTTCGGCGACATTTTCTCCGATTTGTTCGGCGGCATGCGCGGGCGCCGCGGCGAGGGGGATGGCCCGTTCGCCGCCGCGCGCGGCCGGGACGTGCGCTACACCCTGGAGGTCGATTTCCTCGAAGCGGCGGCTGGCGCCAAGAAACGCGTCACCATGCCGGACGGCGGCGTGCTCGATCTCACCGTTCCCGAGGGCGTCGCGGACGGACAGGTGCTGCGCCTGAAGGGCAAGGGCTCGCCCGCCGTGGGTCGCAGCGAGGCCGGCGATGCGCTGGTCGAGATCAAGGTGAGGGCGCATCCGCAATTCACCCGGGTCGGCGACGATATCGAGTTGCAACTGCCCATAACCCTGGATGAAGCGGTCCTCGGCGCGAAGATCGAGGTGCCGACGGTGTCGGGGCGGGTGCAACTTACGATTCCCAAGGGCACGAGCTCGGGTCGCGTTTTCCGCCTCAAAGGCAAGGGCGTGCAGAACTCCACGGCCGGCCGCACCGGCGACCAGCTCGTCACCGTACGCATCGTCCTGCCGGAGAAGATCGACGACCAGCTCGCCTACTTCCTTTCCGAGTGGCGGCAGTCGCACGCCTACGACCCGCGCAAGCCCTGAACGGGGACGAGTGGCCCCTCCCCACATGCTGGTGCGTTGCAACCGCGCCGCGAGGCCAGGTTCAACCTTCGTCACGGCCGCGTGACGCCCCTTCTCGTGCGCAGTCAGCGGACCAATATGTTGGTGGAGACGCTGCGGTTGGCGGTTGCGCAAGCGCAACTTGCTGACAATGCAGCAGAAAATTTGAACGATCAATCCGGAGGACCGCCACCCCGGCGGGCAGGAGGTCATGGAAAGCTCAACGCGAATGGTGCTGGTTGCCGGCGTCCTGATGCTGGCGCTTCTGATCGCGATTATCGGTTCCGTCAGTGCGGATGGGCCGTCGTGGACGTCGGCACACGTCCAGAGCGAGACCGCGAGCGCACTTTGACGTTGAGCGTCGGCCACATCGTGGGCCGCGTCGGCAGCGCCGGGTTTCCAGTTCCCAGCCGTCCCGGGGCATCGGCGCGGCCGCACGCATCTCCTCGACAGTTCAATCGTAGTAACGCTCCGCTGACGGTACGCTGACGCACGGGCGGCAGGTTGCGCCGGTCATTTGGTCGATCGACGAGGCCGCCGGTGGATGTTTCGCAGCTCGCGTTTCTGCTGTTTGCCTTCTTCAGCAGCGTACGTGTCCTCTCCTACATACCGCAGATCTTGTGCGTGGCGCGCGATTCCAACGGCGCCACCGCGATCTCTTACGCCACCTGGGGCCTGTGGACGGGCGCCAACGTGTCGACCGCCTTCTACGCGGTCACCAATCTCGGAGACCGATGGCTCGCCACCGTGAGCTCGGTGTATGCCGCCTGCTGCGTGTGCGTGATCGCGCTGACCTTTGCCAAGAGGCGCGGCGCCCATCGACCCGGGCCGAGGATGGTGTTGCGCGCTGTCTCGAGGGTGTCCGCCAGGCGCGCCGATCTGGTCGTGCAGTTGCGGCAGGCAGCCGCGTCACGCACCGCCAAAGTCTTGGGCGACGGCGCTGTGGGTGAAGCGAGTGACCTGCACATCGCGCGAATCTGCCACCGCATGGTCGCCTGCGACGTGGCACTGCTCGTCCTGCGGCTGGCGCTTGCTGCCGATCCACGCCTGCGCCGCCGGCTTGTGCGGCCGCGCCAGCCCATCGGCATCGAGGACGACAGCAGGCGCGTGAGCCTCGCCGCCGCACGCGGGCCGGCACCATCCCTGGAGCCGACGCGATGCGGGTGAGGCGCCGCGCCGCGCAACGCCCGGACATGCCGAATTCGGCGTCCGGCAATGGCGCCACCGGTCCTGTACGATCGAAGTTCGACCCGCGGGCTGTCAGCGTCGCCTTCGGCAGCGCCTCGTTCTTCCTGCGCGATGCGGACCAGGTCGTCCGCGTCGACGTCGACCTCGATGTGCTGGACCGCGAACCTGGTCCGCGCCGAACGCGTGATTTCTATCGCCAGAGGCTGCTCGAGCACCGGCGCGAGCTCGCCCGCGTGGCATGGCTCAAATACCTTGCAGGCCTCCATCGGCAGGAGGTGCGGATGCTGGTCGTGGCGATCACTGCGCACGACCTGGCGTAGCCACGCTCTCCGGCCCGCGCCGGGGTGGTTCGCGCCCCTTACCGCACAGTCTCGTTGGTCTCGTGCACGCGCGGCGGATTGCACGGCTGCGCCTCGATCTCGCAGCGGGTGAACGTCTGCCCCAGGGTGGTGACGCCGCCTTCCTTGATGGACGAGCGCGAGCACGTGTAGACGACACGGCGCGCGTTGGTGAGGTCCATGAACTTCTCGCCGAGGTGGAAGCGGATGGTGCCGGCCCAGGCGTCATTGGCCGCCTTCTTGGCGCCATCGATGGTCAGGTGCTGATCGCCCACCGCCTTGCGCAGCTCACGGCAGGTCTGCCCGTCATCGTCGCGCTCGCGCCGCTCGTAGCTGTAGACGCGCGTTCCCGGATGGGCTGCTGTTCGCCTCGGCCGGAAGCAGCGGCCGTCGTCACGGCAGTAGACGCGCGCGTAGTGCGGCCTGCCGTCGGCGTGACGGCCCACGTATCGAATCTCCCACTGCCCGCTCTGGGCCTGTGCCGGCAGGACGATCACCGCAGCGGCGAAAAGCATGGCTGTTGGCTTCATGGCGAGATTCCCCCTCGGCACAGAACACCGGCGAGGAAACTATACAAATCGGTCCCCACCTCAACCGGGCGCCGGCGGTATCCACAGAAGACCTGCGGTCCATAGCGTGCTTCTGCGCCGCGGTGTGTGTTGCCGTCCACGCCGCCCGGTGCTTTCATTGCCGCTCACATCAATTCTGTCGCCCACCGCAGGACTTGGCTGTCGCGGCGACGCCTCCCAGGACCACAATCGGGGAATCCGCATGCCTGATCTCGGCGCCTTGCTGTGGCCGCGCACCGTGGCGCTGATCGGTGCGTCGGCGGATACCGAGACGCTGCGCGGGCGCATCTTCAAGGTGATGCGCGGGCATGCCTTCGGTGGAAAACTCTATCCCGTCAGCCGCAGCAGCGGCGAGATGATGGGACTCAAGGCCTATCCTTCGATCGCCGACCTGCCCGAGCGCGCGGATCTCGCCGTCATCATCATTCCCGCCCAGCATGTGCCGTACGAGTTGGAGCGGTGCGGGAAGGCCGGCGTGCGCGCGGCCGTGATCCTGAGCAGCGGCTTCGCCGAGGGCGGTGGCGATGAAGGCGGCCGCATGCAGGGCGAGCTACGCGCCATCGCCAGCCGTTACGACATGGCGGTTTCGGGGCCCAACTCCGAGGGCTTCGCCAACATCGCCGCCAACCTGTGCCCCACGTTCAGCCCGGCCATGGAGGCGAGCGACCGGCCGCTCGTGCCGGCGGGCCGGACGCGCCCCCAGGTCGCGGTGTGCGCGCAGAGCGGCGGCATGGGCTTCGCCTTCTTCGACCACGGCCGCGCCAAGGAGCTGTCGTTCCGCTACGTCGTCACCACCGGCAACGAAGCCTGCCTCGAGACCCTCGACTTTGCCGACTACATCCTCGACGAGGGCAAGACCGACGTCCTGCTCATGCTGCTGGAGGATGTGAAGACACCCGACAGGTTCCGCAGCGTGGCAGAGAAGGCGCTGAGGGCGGGCAAGCCGCTCATCGTCAACAAGATCGGCCAGTCGGATGCCGGCGTGCGCGCGGCCGCCTCCCACACCGCGGCGCTCGCCGGCGCCTATGCCGCCTACCAGGCCATGTTCCAGCGCTACGGCGTGGTCGAGGGCAGCGACATCGGCGAGATGGTGGACATGGCTGCCGGCTTCCTGGCCTGGCGCGGAAGGCTGCCGCAGGGGCGGCGCGTCGCCATCTGCACCGGCTCCGGCGGCGGCGGCGGCTGGATGGCGGATGCCTGCGCGGCGGCCGGCCTGGAGGTGCCCGAGCTCGATGCCGAAACGCGCCAGCAGATCGATCGCCATCTGCCCGCCTACGGCACCTCGCAGAACCCCATCGATGCCACCGCGCAGGCCGTCGCCAGGATCGGCTACGCGGGGCTCACCGAGCTGGTGCTTCCCTCGCCCATCGTGGATGGCGTGGTCGTTGTCATGACCGGCCGCAACTCGCATACGCTGGAGCGGCAGCGCGAGGCGCTGGCGCGCCTGGCGGAGACGGCGCAAAAACCGGTGCTGATGTGGAGCTACACGCTGCCGGCACTGAAGTCGGTCGAGATCCTGGCCGGGGCCGGGCTGCCGCTCTTCACCGACATCGGCAACTGCGCGCGCACCATGCGGGCCATGGCCGACTACCGTGCCCTGCGCGAGCGCTTTCTGCGTCCGATCGAGGCGCGCAGCCCGGCAGGTTGCGACGCGACGGCGGCGCGCACGGCCCTGGCAGCCGCCGGCTCCTCGCTGTGCGAATGGGAGGCGCGGCCGATCCTGGCACGCTATGGAATCGGCACCAATCCGATCGGCACGCTCGCCAATTCGGCGGAAGAGGCCGCCGACGCCGCACGGAACATCGGTGGCCCCGTCGCACTGAAGGTGCAATCGGCGGACATCCTTCACAAGACGGAAGCCAAGGCGGTGGCGCTCGGCCTCCCATCGCCGGAGGAGGCGGGCGTCGCCTACGCGGCGGTGCTTGCCAATGCGCGGGGCCATGCGCCGCAGGCGCGCATCCTGGGTGTCCTGGTGCAGCCGATGGCGGCGCCCGGCCGCGAGATCATCCTGGGCGTGAAGCGCGACGCCACCTTCGGGCCGATGCTCATGGTCGGACTGGGTGGCGTGGCCGTCGAGGTGCTCAAGGATGTGGCCCTGGCCCCCGTTCCTCTCGCTCCGGCCGAGGCGCGCGCCATGCTGGGCCGGCTCAAGGGCGCACCCCTGCTCGAAGCGTATCGCGGCGCCCTGCCGGCGGATACCGAGGCGCTCGTCGATCTGATGGCGCGGCTCTCCCAGTTCGCCGCCGACCACGCGGAAACCGTCGCCGAGATCGACCTCAACCCGGTGCTGGTGCACGAGCGCGGCAAAGGCGTCTCGGTCGTGGATGCCCTGATCGTCAAGCGCTAGCCGTGCCTGTTCGGCAGGTACCGCCGCAGCAGGCGTCGGTGTAGACTGGTGCCATGACGCAATCGAGCTCGGACCAGCGCGCCGGGGCCAAGTGCCCGATCTGCAGCCGCGCGACCGATCCCAAGTATCGGCCCTTCTGCTCGCGCCGCTGCGCCGACGTCGACCTCGCCCGGTGGCTGGGCGGCGCCTACGCCATTCCGGATGCGGGCGACAGCGAGGACGGTGATGAGCAGGCGGAGGGGATCGAGGAAGCCGGTGGCGCCGCGTCGCCCGACGGCTCCAAGCACTGATGGCAGAGCCTGCCTGCACCATCATCCGGCTCGAGGCGACCAAGGTGCGGCCGGACCTGCTGGCGCAGGTGGAGGCCATCTTCTGGCAGACCAGTGCCCGCACTTTTCCGCCGGGGCCCGAGCGGGACGCCTTCCTGGAGCGCTGGCTCGGCCGCTACCTGTCTGCCGCAGATGACGTGGCGCTGGTTGCCCTGAACCCACCAGATATCGTCGCCGGCTATCTCGTGGGCGCGCTCGAAGATCCGGCTACCCAGGCACGCTTCGACGACATCGCCTACTTCCGCAGCGATTTCGCCCACCTCACCGCGCAGTTCCCGGCGCATCTGCACATCAATCTCGACGCCCGGTTCCGCAGCCGCGGCATCGGCGCGCGACTCATCGAGGCATTCGCTGGCCATGCCGGCTGCGCCGGCGCCCCCGGCATGCACGTGGTGACCGGCAAGGGCATGCGCAACGTGCGCTTCTATGAGCGCTGCGGCTTCACCGCGCGCGGCGCCGCGCCCTGGAAAGGCGGCGAGATCGTCTTTCTCGGTCGCGAGCTGTAGCGCCGAGCGACGAAGCTGTGGAGGGATAGCCCGAATCGGTGTCTTGAGGCCTCCGCCCGGCCTAGGTTTGCCGGAGCAGGGGGACGGGGCACATGGGGGCCGTCTACAAGCTCGAGCCCGCGCGCACTGGCGCCGGTGACGCCTATCTCGGCGTGACCGCCTCGGCGCGCGGGTATGTCTGGCGCGACCGCCTGGATGCGGGCGCGGCCAAGACCGCCATCGCCATCAGCCAGCGGCACGGGCTGCCGGAGCTGCTCGGCCGCGTGCTGGCCTCGCGCGGCGTCGGCATCGACGAGGTGGCGACGGCGCTCGATCCCACCATCAAGGCGCTGATGCCGGACCCCAGCAGCCTGCGCGACATGGACAAGGCTGCGGCGCGCCTGGCGGAGGCCATCGTCGCCGACGAGCCCATCGCCGTGTTCGGCGACTACGATGTGGATGGCGCCTGCTCGGCCGCGCTGATGGCACGCTTCCTCGGCGCTCACGGACGGCGCGCCCGCATCTACATCCCTGACCGCATGACCGAGGGCTACGGCCCCAACCGCGATGCCATCGCGGCGCTCGTCAAGGAAGGCGCCCGGCTCATCGTCACCGTCGACTGCGGCACCACCGGCGTCGAGGCGCTGGCCGCTGCCGGGCCGCTCGGTGCCGACGTGATCGTCGCCGATCACCATCAGGCCGGCGAGCAGCTTCCCGACGTTGCGGCCATCGTCAATCCCAACCGCCAGGACGATCTCTCCGGCCTCGGCAGCCTGTGCGCGGCCGGCGTCGTGTTCATGCTGCTCGTATCGACCGCGCGCGAGCTGCGCCGCCGCGCCTTCTACAACGCCTCGCGAACGCCGCCCGATCTGCTGGCGTTGCTCGATCTCGTCGGCCTCGCCACCGTCTGCGACGTCGTTCCCCTCAAGGGCCTGAACCGCGCCTACGTCGCCAAGGGCCTGCAGGCCATGCGCCAGCGCCGCAACGTCGGCCTCAAGGCGCTCGCGGACGCCGCGGGCCTCGCCGTGCCGCCGACGCCCTATCACCTGGGCTTCGTGCTGGGTCCACGCATCAACGCCGGCGGACGCATCGGCGACGCGGGCCTCGGCGCGCGGCTGCTGGCGACCGACGACGAGACGGAGGCGGCGCGCATTGCCGCCCTCCTCGACAAGCTCAACCGCGAGCGCAAGGCCATCGAGACGCGCATGCTGGAGGAGGCGGTGGCGCAGGCCGAGCGCCTTATCGAGGCCGACGCGGACGTGCCGCTGCTGCTGCTCGCCGGCGAAGGCTGGCACAAGGGCGTTGTCGGCCTCGTGGCGAGCCGCCTCACCGATCGCTTCCGCCGCCCGAGTTGCGTCATTGCCTGGGAGGAGGCGGGCGTGGGCACCGGCTCGCTGCGGTCCATCGACGGGGTGGACATCGGCACGACGGTGCGCGCGGCCGTGGACGCCGGCCACCTTCTCAAGGGTGGCGGCCACACCATGGCCGCCGGCCTGACGGTTGAGCGCGCCCGTTTCGAAGCGCTGCACGATTTCCTGCGCTTGCGCCTCGTGGCAGCGACGACCACCGCGCGCGCCGCCATCTCCCTGCCGATCGACGGCGCCCTGACGCCCGGCGCCGTCACCGACGAGTTCTTCGATCTCATCGAGCGTGCGGGGCCCTACGGGCAGGGCAACCCGCAGCCGCGCTTTGCCTTCCCTGCCCACCGCGTGAAGTACGCCAAGGTCGTGGGCGAGGCGCACGTGCGCTGTGCGCTGGAGGCCGGCGACGGCTCCCGCCTCGATGCCGTGGCCTTCCGCGCCGTCGGCCAGCCCCTGGGCGCCGCCCTGCTCAACTCCGCCGGCCTGCCCCTGCACGTCGCCGGCAACCTCCGCCGCGACACCTGGAACGGCCGCGATCGCCGCGAACTCGTCATCGAGGACATTGCCGACCCGCGCCGGCAGGGTTAGGTAAGGGCACCGACGGCGCTCGAAAGCCAATAAATCGTAACCAAGCTTGCGGTGGTCCAGGATTGCCTATTGTATCCTGCAGGCTACAGTAATATATATGCTTGATGTTCGCGAGACAGATGAGTTCTCGAGCTGGCTCGGCGCATTGAGGGATGGCCGCGCCAAATCCAAGATCCTTGTCAGGATCGAGAGGCTCGCGCGCGGAAATCCGGGTGACGTTGCGCCCGTGGGACACGGCGTCAGCGAACTGCGGATCAACTACGGCCCAGGATACCGCGTCTACTATGTCCAACGCGGGACGAGGTATGTCCTGCTGCTGGCTGGCGGAGACAAGAGCACGCAGGATCAAGACATCGCACAAGCCAAGAGGCTGGCTGGCGAATATCAGGAGTAACAAGCGCATGGGCGGCACGAAAAAATCCAAGCCATTTGATGCTGCAAAGTACTTGGACAGCGACGAGGCAGTCTCGGCGTACATCACGGAAGCTCTGCTGACCGATGATGTGAGCTTCATTACGCATGCGATTGGTGTTGCTGCAAAGGCGCGCGGCATGACGCAAGTTGCGGAGCAGGCCGGGCTCTCGCGGGAGAGCCTGTACAAGGCTCTCAGTGGCGACGGCAACCCTCAGTTCGAGACCATCTATCGAGTGCTCACAGCGCTCGGGATTCGTCTTCGCGCCGAACCGGCGACTGAGGGCAAGCGGGCCGCTTGACGCTTGCCCGTCGCGTGCGGCGCACTCACGCCGTCAGGAAGTCGCGCACGATCTTGATCTGGTCTGGTACATTCAGCGCCGGCGCATGGCCGCAGCCGGCGATCTCGACGATCTTCGCGCACGGGCCGCGTGCGCTCATCGCCTTGGCCGTGTCGGGCAGCAGGAGGTCGGACTCGACGCCGCGCAGCACGAGCGTCGGCACCTCGATTGCGTCCCAGTGCTCCCACTGCTCGTAGTCGCGCGGGTGTGCGAACAACTGGCGGACAATCGTGGGATCATAGTGGGTGGTGATGCGGCCCGAGGGAAGCCGGCGCATCGAGGTCTCGGCCATGTGGCGCCATTGGGCGTCCGTGTGATGGCCGAAGGGCGTGTAGATGGTGCGGAAATAGGCCTCCAGCTCCCCCATCGTGGCGAATTCCGGAGGGTTGCCGACGTAGGCCTTGATGCGCTCGTAGGGAGCCTCGGGAAACGTCGGGCCGATGTCGTTGATGACAAGGCGCGCGAGGCGACCCTTCAGCGTCGTCGCCGCAACGCGGATGCCGATCGCGCCGCCCATCGATGTGCCCAGCCAATGCATCCGGCCGATGCCTGCCGCGTCGACGACATCGCGTGCGAGGCGGGCGTAGGCGTCGAGGCAATAATCTTCATCCGGCCGCTCGCTCCACTCGGAGAGGCCGCGTCCGATGGTGTCGGGACAGACGATGTGGAACCGGTCGGAGAGCGCGCCGGCGATGACGTCGAAGTCCCGGCCCGTGCGCGCAAGGCCATGCCACATGACGAGCGCCGGCGCACCGGGAGCGCCCCACTCCGTGTAGTGGACTTCGCGCCCCTGCGCCTTCACGTAGCGGGACCGCAGTCTCGGCCCGTTGCCATCGGCCTGGTTCGTCACGCTGCCAGCTTCTCCAGTTCGTCCAGGATGGCCTTGCCCATCTCCGCCGTGCCGACCTTGCGCATGTTGGGCTGCATGATGTCGCCGGTGCGCAGGCCGCGCTCCAGCGTGCCGGCGATGGCCTTGTCGATCAGGTCGGCCTCCTTGGCCAGCCCGTAGGAGTAGCGCAGCGCCATGCCATAGCTGGCGATCGCCGCGATCGGATTGGCAAGGCCCTGGCCGGCAATGTCGGGCGCGGAGCCGTGCACCGGCTCGTACAGTGCCTTGCGCGCGCCGGTGCGCGAGTCCGGCGCGCCGAGCGAAGCGGAAGGCAGCATGCCGATCGATCCCGTCAGCATGGCGGCCTGGTCCGACAGCATGTCGCCGAAGAGGTTGTCGCAGACGATGACGTCGAACTGCTTGGGATCGCGGACGAGCTGCATGGCGCAGGCATCGGCGAGGATGTGGTGCAGCTCGACGTCCTTGGCCTCCTTGGCGTGCACGGCGGTGACCACCTCGTTCCACAGCACCCCGGTGCGCATGACGTTGCGCTTCTCGGCGGAGTGCACCTTGTTGCGGCGTTTGCGGGCGAGGTCGAAGGCGACGCGGGCGATGCGCGCGATCTCATGCGTGGTGTAGACGGTGGTGTCGACTGCGCGCTTCTCGCCGTTCTCGAGGGTGACGATCTCCTTGGGCTCGCCGAAGTAGGTGCCG
>DATFCC010000308.1:0-4699 GCA_035253505.1 Hyphomicrobiaceae bacterium | reverse complement strand
GTCAATGCTCCGGGTGTCGCCTTCGAGCATCTGCCGCCGATCGACGCCATTCTCCTCACGCACAATCACTACGACCACATGGATACGGAGACGGTGGGACGGCTTTGGCAGCGCTTCCGGCCGCGCATCATCACGCCGCTCGGGAACGATGCCATTCTGCAGCGCAGCGTTGCCGGCCTGCTCGCTACCGCCGTCGACTGGAACGACACGATCGAGCTCGGTCCCGAGATCATCGTGCATGTGGAGCCGACGCTGCACTGGTCCGCGCGCGGCACCGGCGACCGCATGCATGCGCTGTGGGCGAGCTTCGTCGTGCAGGCCGGGCCGCTGAAGATCTACTTCGTCGGCGACAGCGGCTTCGGCGACGGGGCGACGTTTGCCCGCGTCGGCGGCCGGCACCCCGGGCTCGAGATGGCATTGCTGCCGATCGGCGCCTATGAGCCGCGCTGGTTCATGCGCAACAATCACATGAACCCGCAAGAGGCTGTGGAAGCCCTGCGCCTATGCGGCGCGGCCCGGGCGTTGGGTCACCATTGGGGGACGTTCCGCTTGACCAATGAGGGCGTGGACAGGCCGGAGCAAGACCTCGCGGCGGCGCGGGCGGGCCGCAACATCGAGGCCGCACGCTTTCCGGCGCTGCGCCCAGGGGAAGTGCATATTGTCGCCTGATCGGCTGCGACCAGCTTCAACCGGCTGGGAACCTGCCCTCGCACACCAATTGCGACAGGGGGAGACGGTCGCTCGGCTGCTCCCTGGCACGCAGCGCCTCGGGCAGCAGGGATTTGTCCCCGGGCCTGCCGATGGCGATCATGGCTTCCACGCGGTAGGTGGGCGGCACGCCGAGCTCGGTGGCCGCGCGCGGTACGTCGAAGCCTGCCATGCCATGGGCCGCCCAGCCCGCGCGCGCCGCCTGCAGCGCCAGGTTGGCCCAAGCTGCGCCGGCATCCAGCGAGTGCGTATAGGACGCGACCTCCTTGTCGGCTCCGCGCGGCAGGAGCGTCGTCTTCGAGACGAGCACGAGGAGCGCGGCGGAGGACTTGGCCCACGACTGGTTGTATTCCGACAGCAGGCCCAGGAACGTCGGCCATGACGGGGTGCCGCGACGGGCGAAGAGAAAACGCCAGGGCTGCGAGTTGAACGATGAGGGCGCCCAGCGCGCGGCCTCGAGCAGGGTGAACAGCTCGCCTTCGGAGATCGGCGCATCGGTGAATGCGCGCGGCGACCACCGCTCGAGGAACAGCGGATCGATCGGATAGTCGGCTTTGCGCGCGTTCGCCTCGGTCATGCCCTGTGCGTCCTGCTGCGATTGGAAAGCGGACGCAGCATAGAACGGCCGCTGCCCTGCGCGAAAGCGGCAATGGCGCCCAGCCGATGCGGGGCGCGCTGATTGCGTGACGGGCTCAGCCGTCGAGCTGCCAGCGGCCGTCGCCCAGGCGGCAGGCAATGCCTTCCGCGCGGCCCTTGGCGGTTCCGACCGTCATGATCAGCAGGAGATGGCGGCACACGCGGCCGGACATGTCCTTGAAGGAGGAGGTCGGCTGCACGATGCCGCTGAGCCTCCCGTGCTGGCGGTGCCACACGTAGGTGCCGCCATCGCCCACTTCCGTGAGGGCGACGCGAATGGCCTCGAGCGCCGCGATCTCGTCGTTCTCATCGAGATGGGCGTTGCTCTCGGCGAATTTCGGCTTGACGGTCACGGCAGGCGGCTTGGCCGAGTCCGGCGCGACGTTCGGGCAGGAGCAGGGCGGGGACGGCTCGACGGGCCTCACATCGTTGGCCCGCCCGATCCCTCCGGCGAAGCCCGCCAGGACCATGCACGCCACTGCAGCGGGCGCTACCAACGCGTAACGCCCGGAAATACGCCCGATCCAACGACGCACGTGACGACTCCACGCCAATGCGAGACACTGCGATGACTGTGGGCGAACATGGTTAAGACGGCGTGAAGCTCGGCTTGGTGCCAAGCCGAGCGCGCAGGATGGCGAGGCATGTCAGACAAATCCGACGGCGACTACTACGCGGGTCCGCAAGCCGGGGACTTCGCGCAGGCGAGCGAGCCGTTCGCGCTGTTCAACGCCTGGCTTGCCGACGCCGAGGCGCACGAGCCCAACGACGCCAACGCGATGGCGCTCGCCAGCGTCGACGCATCGGGCATGCCGAACGTGCGCATGGTGCTGCTCAAAGGGGTCGACCCAGCCGGGCAGGCCGCGCGCGGCTTCGTCTTCTACACCAACTTCGAGAGCGCCAAGGGCGAGGAGCTGCTGGCCAGCCGGAAGGCTGCCCTGTGTTTCCACTGGAAGTCCCTGCGACGGCAGGTGCGCGTGCGCGGCAACGTGTCGGTGGTGAGCGCGGGCGAGGCGGATGCCTATTTCGCAACGCGGGCGAGAGGCAGCCGGCTCGGCGCCTGGGCATCGCAGCAGTCGCGCCCTCTCGAGAGCCGCTTCGCCCTCGAGAAGGCCGTGGCGATAGTCACCGCGCGCTACCCGATCGGGGAGATCCCCCGCCCGGCGTACTGGTCGGGTTTTCGCATCACGCCGATGGAAATGGAGTTCTGGCACGATCGGCCCTTCCGCCTGCACGAGCGCGTCGCCTTCCGCAGGGAGGGGAGCAGCGAGGGATGGAGCAAGGTGCGTCTCTACCCCTGAGGGCCGCGCAGCACCTTGAATCTGAATCGCGTTACGTGCGGCGGGCAGACCGCAGCCGATCACGCCGGCGCGCGCGACTGGCCTTCTTGGCGACGACAATGGTTGCGTCCCGGGCGACGGGCGGAGCGGGGTGTAACAGCAGCTCCAGCTCGCGGATCGTGTCGAGCACACCATCCAGGTCGGCGTCCGGCTTGAGATGGCGATGGAGGTCCACGCGCGCGGCGTCCAGACGCCCCCGCACCCGGCCGACCCGATCCACACTGACTTTTTCACGCTGCGGAGACACGCGAGCACATCCTCGATCTCACCGACCATCGGAAACGCCGGCGGCGCCATTCGGTTCCTCGGCGCATGGAGTGTGCCCTCCAGCCCCGTGATCCCGCCTACCCTGGAACAGGCGGGGGCACTTGGCGATTGGTTAGGTACGGTGCCGCACAGCGCAAGGCCGCAGAAGGAAACCGGTGTCATGAGCAAGCCAAGAAACAGCACAATTTATGCCCGCCTGTCGCAGTCCCATGACGATCTCACCGACTGGGTGGCGATTGGGACCATAATCTTCGCCAGCTCTGTTCTCGTCTGGGCACCGCTGCTGGCGGGTGGATGGAGCCTGTGACGCGCATGATCCAACGAGCTGCGCCCGCGGGCGGCGGCCCGCGGGTGCTAATGCAAGATGCCGGTCAGCGCGACTCGCGGTCGCGCTGCTCGAAGAAGCGCTTGGCGTCGCTGGTGTCCGGATCGTAGGCCAATGCCTGCGCCGCAAAGCCAGTCAGAACCGACAGCGCCAGCAGCGCCGATGCAATCGTCTTCATGATCATCCCCATTCGTTGGGCTCGCAGAGGCACTCCCCGCGAGCTTCGTTACGCCCTCAGATGGGAGCGCTGGCCGATGACGGAAGCGAGCTTCCCGCCCTTGTGAAGCAGCGTGAAGGAGGCAAACGCCGCCTCGACACGGCCGTCCCCCCACGTGAATGATCGTCAACGCCGGATCGATGTGCGAACCTCGCCCGCGACCTCCCAGGGCGCAGACATCGAGGCGAGCCTGCATGACGATCTGGTTTGCCAGCGACCACCACTTCGGCCACGCCAATCTTCTGGGCTTCACCGCCAACGACGGCACGCCGGTGCGCCCCGGCTTTCGCGACGTCGATCACATGAACGAGACCATGATCGCCAACCACAACCGCGTCGTGGCGCCGGCCGACCGCGTCTACTTCCTGGGCGACGTCGGTTTCCGCAAAGCCACGCTCGCCGCGATCCTGCCGCGCCTCAACGGGCGCAAGCGGCTGATCCTCGGCAACCACGACTACAGCGACCGCGGGATGGTCCGCTTCTATCTGGAGCACTTTCAGAAAATCCTGTCGTGGCGGCATTTCACCGAACCCGACTGCGCCCTGATCTGCACGCATTTCCCGCTGCACGAGTCGGCGTTCCTCGGCCGCTATCCCGGCACCTGCGTCAACGTGCACGGTCACATCCATCAGCGCCGGCTGCCGGACCCGCGCTACATCAATGTGTGCGTCGAGCAGATCGACTACACGCCCGTCAGCTACGAGTGGCTGATCGCCAAGGCCCGAGACTTGGCGGCGTCACGGCAGTGAGGCGCGCTCTCAGGCGGCAAACGCGAGAATCGCCTCGGCTACTTCATTGGGGCGGTCGAGCTCGGCCAGGTGGCCGGCACCTGCTATGACCCTCGTCTCGCTCTTAGCCTTGATGGCCTTGGCGATCGTGGCCGCGTAGCTCCGCGGCATTACGCGATCCTGCTCACCCCACAGGATGAGGGTCGGCGCCTGGATAAGCGGCAGCCGCCGCTCCAGCTTGGTGTTGCCGAGGGGCCAGAAGATGCGCGCGGCAGCCTCGGCAGCGCGCGTCTGCTCGATGGGCCACTCCACCGAGTTGGCACCCGCCGGCGCCTCCTTGAGCTTGCGGTAGGTGGCGGGATCGGCCGTCATCAGCCCGGGAATGTCGTCGGCCTTCTGCGCCCACGGGTCGGTGGCGGGGTCCTTCTCATCGAACAGGCCGAACGGCGCAATCAGAACGAGTCGCTTGACCTTCTCC
>DATFCC010000307.1:0-3236 GCA_035253505.1 Hyphomicrobiaceae bacterium | reverse complement strand
AGCGAACCACGCGCGTCAGCACGGAGTCGTCGCCGCCTGCGAGCAGGCCGAACACCTTCGGCAGGCTTTTCAGAAAGCCGAGATCGGGACGTATCTTCTTCAGGTTCGGGCGCCTGACCCCGCCGGCGATAACGAGTTGCGGCCCGGCCTCCCGATGCAGGGTGTCGACCATGCGGCCGATCTGACCCCAGTTGACCCACGTGTGCGGGAAGCGGGTGATTCCCGCATCCGCCTCGCCCTCGAGGCCGACAATGTGCACGCTGCCGCCGTGTGCGGTGACGCTCTCGGCAATCGCCAGCGGGAGACGCCCGCCGCCGGCCACGATGCCGATGGGGGTCATCGCGCCCGCGCTCCACGGCGGTGTCGAGGCGCGAACAAAGACGCGAACGGGGTCAGACCCCTCGCGCCGATGCTGCATGATACTCGTGGCCGTTGCGGCGAGGGGTCTGACCCCGGGCCTGGAAGCCTCGAGGCGACTGCGGCCTTCACGCGTCGGCGTGCGGCACGCACAGCGAGCGCTTGCCGCCCTCGCGAATGAAGGAGACGATTTCCTTGACGATCGGCAGGTCGAACTCCTCCTCCACGTCGTTCAGCCTCTCCACCAGCGTCCCCTCGTCGGCAAACAGCAGCCGGTAGGCGCGGCGCAGGGTGTGGATGTCCTCTCGGGAGAAGCCGCGCCGCTGCAGGCCGATGATGTTGAGCCCCGACAGGTGCGCGCGGTTGCCGAGCGCCATGCCGTAAGGGATGAGATCGTTCTCCAGCCCCGACATGCCGCCGACGAAGGCGTGCGCGCCCACCCGGGCGTACTGGATGACGGCGGCGCCGCCGCCAAGGATGGCGTAGTCGCCGATGGTGCAGTGGCCGGCCAGCATGACGTTATTGGAGAAGATGACGTTGTTGCCGACCCGGCAATCGTGGCCGACATGGCTGTTGGCCAGGAACGCGCAGCCGTTCCCCACCGCGGTCGCCATACCCCCGCCCTCGGTGCCGGGGTTCATGGTGACGCCCTCGCGGATCAGGCAGTCGCTGCCCACCTCGAGTGTCGAAGGCTCGCCTTTGTACTTCAGGTCCTGCGGCTGATGCCCGATCGAGGCGAATGGAAAGACGCGCGTCCTGGCGCCGATGGTGGTGCGGCCGGCCACGACCGCGTGGCTCACCAACTCGACCCCCTCACCGAGCGTCACGTCCTTGCCGACGTGGCAGAAGGGGCCGATGCGCACACCTTGTCCGAGCCGTGCTCCCGGCTCGACGATCGCGGTGGCATGGACCTCACATTTTGGCATCATCCGGATCCAGGATCATGGCGCTGACTTCCGCCTCGGCCACAACCTGACCATTGACCTTCGCCTCGCCGAAGAATCGCCAGGCGCGCCCGCGGCTGCGTACCTTGCGCACATGATAGTGGAGCAAGTCGCCAGGGAGTACCGGCCTGCGGAACTTGGCGCGGTCTATCCCCATGAAATACACGAGTTGCGGCTTGTAGGTGGTGTCGAAGTTGGAGACGCAGAGCGCCCCCGCCGTCTGCGCCAGCCCCTCGATGATGAGCACGCCCGGCATGATCGGGAAGTTGGGGAAGTGACCCTGGAAGAAGGGCTCGTTGATGCTCACGCTCTTGATGCCGACGGCGCTCTCGTCGCGATCCATGTCGATGATCTTGTCGACCAGCAGGAAGGGATAGCGATGCGGCAGCAGCTTCATCACGCGATTGATGTCGGCCGTGCCGAGCTTCTTGGAACCCGTATCAGTCATCGCTCTTCCCGCTCCAAATCGACTGCGTCACCGGCCCCAGTCTAGCAATCCACGTTAGCTCCGGCCGGAGCGCCCTTCCCTTTGCGTTAAGCGTTTCAGCAGGGCCAGTTGCCTCGCCCACTCGGTCAGCGGAATGGCCGGCGTGCCACCCACGCGCGCCCCTGCCGCCACGTCGTCCTTGGGGTGGGAAGCCCCGCCGACCTGGGCACCGCGGCCGATCGTGATATGCCCGACCGCCCCGGATTGCCCGCCCATCACGACGAAGTCCTCCAGCTCGGCCGAGCCCGCAATGCCAACGTGGCCGGCAATGACGCAATGCCGTCCGATCACGACGTTGTGCCCTATCTGCACGAGATTATCAATTTTCGTCCCTTCTCCGACGATCGTGTCCCTGAGCGCGCCGCGGTCGATGCAACTGTTGGCGCCGATCTCCACGTCGTCCTGGATGATGACCCGGCCGATCTGCGGCACTTTCAGATGACCCTGCACACCCATTGCAAAGCCGAACCCGTCCTGGCCGATCCGCACCCCGGCATGCAGGATCACGCGGTCACCGACGAGGGCGTGGGTGACGCTGGCGCCCGCGCCCACGTAGCTGCCGCGGCCGATGGTGACCCTGTAGCCGATGAGCGCATTGGCGGCGATGACGGTGCCGCGCCCGATCTGGGCTTCCCGGCCGATGACGGCGCCCGGCTCCACCATGACACCCTCCTCGAGGCTGGCCGTGGGGTGGATCGGCGGTTCGTTCCCGGAGGCCATGGCGGCCTTCGACAGCATCGCGTCAGGGTAGAAGTAATGCAGCGCCAGGGCGAAGCCGCGGTAGGGCTGCGGCATCAGCAGGGCGGCGACGCCGGCGGGGACGCGATCGGCGAACGCAGGGGCGACGATGCAGGCCGATGCGCGGGTGGTGGCGAGCTGGCCCAGGTACTTGCGATTGTCGAGGAAGCTGACGTGGCCGGCGCCGGCGTCGGCAAGCGCCCGGACGTCATGGACGAGGGTTTCGGCGTCGGCGCCCGCACCCATCTCCGCGCCGATCTTTTGCGCCAGGGTCGCCAGCGGGATGGGCGCCGCCCTCTCGAAAAAGCCCGGGTGCTCCATCAGTGTTGCGCCTCCATCGGCGGCGCCTGGCTGGCCGCCTGTCCATGGAGGGCACAGTAGCACCCGCGTGCGCCGCTTGTCGCCTCGGGTGGCGGCAGGCCGGTCAGAAGCGCGTGGACGCGCCGAAGCGGATGAGCTGCTCCTTGTCGAAGGATTCCTTCAGGATCGCCTTGGCGATGTCGAGCCGCAGAGGGCCCAGCGGCGAGTTCCACAGAATGCCGAAGCCCACCGATGCGCGGATGGACGTGGCGTCAGCGAGACAGATACCGGTGTTACCGACGGTACCATCCGGGTTTATTATCAGCGCCTCGCCGCACGAGTTGCCACCGGGGCTCTTGAACAGGTTTTTCACGCTGGCGCCCGCGCCGTAGAGTGATCCGACGTCGGCG
>DATFCC010000306.1:0-24184 GCA_035253505.1 Hyphomicrobiaceae bacterium | reverse complement strand
GTGCGCGGCATCGAGGCCGTGCGCTTCACATCCGGCGACGTCGTCCGCCGCGAGCTGGTGGCCCGCATCGTCGAAGCCTACGACAATGCCGGCTGAGGCGGCGGCTGCCATGAGCGCAACGGGCGAAGGCTCGCTCCCCTCATTTCCATCCGATGAGCCGGTGGGCCCCGAGCCCGCGCGGCGCCTCGCGATCACCATCATTGCCGAAGCCGGCGACTGGACGGGCTTCGGCGACGTCGAGGAAGCCGTTGCACGTGCGGGGGCTGCAGTTGCCGCCGACCCGCACGTGCCGATCGCTGCCGGCAGCGAGGCCAACGTCGTCCTGGCCAGCGACGCTCTCGTGCGCGGGCTCAACGGCCGCTACCGCGGCAAGGACGCTCCCACCAACGTGCTTTCCTTCCCGTTCCAGATGCCACCGGGCTCCGATCCGCATTGCGCCACGCTCCTGGGTGACGTTGTGCTGGCGTGCGAGACGGTCGCGCGCGAAGCCGCCGAGCAGGCCATCGCGCCCGGCCATCACCTCCAGCACCTTGTCGTCCACGGCCTCCTGCATCTGCTCGGCTACGATCACCAGGACGACACGGAAGCAGAGGCGATGGAACGGATGGAGACGGAGATTCTGGGGCGCATCGGCATCGCCGACCCCCACGCCGCCCTCGCCTGGCGGCAAGGAATTGGTCGATAGATTCTTCGCTGTGTCATGAATGTGAGAAGCGTCAGACCGATGAACGACAGCGCCGATTCACCAGCCGGCGCCGCCGCCGTGGAACCGCCGCCGGAACCGCAGAGTTGGCTCGCCACGCCGCGCGCCAGACTGGGACTGCCCGGGGCGCCGACGCTGCGCGAGATGCTGGAGGACGCCCTCAAGGGGAGTGGCGACGGCCGCGCGTTCTCGGCGGAGGAGCGCGAGATGCTCCTGCGCATCCTGCGCTTCGGCGCGCTGCGCGTCGTCGACGTCATGGTGCCGCGCGCCGACATCACCGCCGTCGACGAGAACGAGACGGTGTGGGAGCTCATGCGCACCTTCGATGCCGCCGGCGTCTCCCGCCTGCCGCTGTTCCGCGAGACGCTCGACGATCCGCGCGGCATGGTGCACGTCAAGGATCTGCTGCGCTGGCTGATCGGCGAGTCCTTGGGGCGCCCGGCGAGCGAAGGGCACGTGCAGTCGGCCCAGGGGCGCCTGGTCGGGGCGGAGCGGACGGCGCCGACGGCGATCGACGGAACGACCGCCGCACCGGAGCTGGGCCGCGCCAATCTGTCGAAGACCGTCGCCTCCACCCGCCTGCGCCGGCCGATGCTCTACGTGCCACCCTCCATGCCGGCCGCCAACCTGCTCATACGCATGCAGACGACGCACATCCACATGGCATTGGTGGTGGACGAGTACGGCGGCACCGACGGCCTCGTCACCATCGAGGACCTGGTCGAGCAGATCGTCGGCGACATCGAGGACGAGCACGACGAGGCGGAAGCCGCGCATATCGTCATGGACGCCAAGCTGGGGCTCGTCACTGCCGCCCGCATGCCGGTGCGGGAGCTGGAGAACCACCTCGGGCTGAAGCTCCTGAGACCCGGCGAGGAGGAGGATATCGACACGCTGGGCGGGCTGGTGTTCGCTCTCCTCGGGCGGGTTCCGGCGCGTGGCGAGTTGATCCGTCACCCGACCGGTGTCGAGTTCGAGGTGCTGGACGCCGATCCGCGCCGCGTGAAGAAGCTGCGTATTCACCCGCCGCGAACGCCGGCCAAGGACGGCGCCGCCCCGGCCAGAGCCTGACGCCTCTGTCGAAGCCATCCCCGGGCGCTCGGACGCGGCAAAAGCGCCGCTGCCTTCTTGCCAGCCGCAAAATGACCTAGAGGGAGCGGCGGGCGCAGCAGGTCACGTTCGCCGGTCAGGGGGGCCATGCCCGCAGAGTGGTCGATTGCCGGATTGGCCGCGCGGGTGCGCAACCTTCGCGGCTGGCGCAGGCGCGCCGCCGCCTTCGCGACGGGTGCTTTATCCGTGCTCGCGATGGCGCCGTTCTTCGCCTGGCCGGTCCTGTGGATTACGCTGCCGGCCCTCGTCTGGCTGATCGAGGGCGCAACGTCTCCACGTGGGCGGGCGTCATCCCCGCCGGGCTGGGAAGCCGCGCCAGTCGCCTCACCCACCCCGCAGGCTGGCGTGAATCGGCAGCCCTGGCACGCGCGCCCGGCCGTTGCGGCGGCCGAAATCGGCTGGTGGTTCGGCTTCGGCTACTTCGTGCCCGGCCTGTTCTGGATCGGCGAGGCGTTCCTCATCGAGGCCGAGACCTTCGCCTTCCTGCTGCCCTTCGCCGTCACCCTGCTGCCGGCCTACCTTGCCCTCTACTGGGCCGCGGCTGCGGGCGTCGCCGCTCGGCTCGCCGAACCCGGTCCACGCCGTGTCGTCGTGCTGGCGCTCGCGCTGTCGGCCGGGGAGTGGTTGCGCGGCCACCTGCTGAGCGGCTTTCCCTGGAACACGTTGGGCTACGCCCTCACCTTTCCGCTCACCCTGATGCAAAGCGCGGCCGTGCTCGGCATCTATGGCCTGACGCTGCTGACCATCCTCGTGTTCGCTCTGCCGCCGGTGCTGTGGCCGGAGGCCCCCTCCGGCATCGCCGGCCGGCGCGCGCGAATTGCGGCACTGGCCCTGGCGCTCGGGCCGATCGCCGGCATGGCCCTGCTGGGCGGCGCGCGATTGGCCCTCGCGACCGATGTGGACGTGCCCGGCGTAAAGCTGCGGATCGTCCAGCCCAGCGTCCCGCAGCGGGAGAAATGGCGCCCGGAGAACCAGCGCACGATCTTTCTCGATCACCTCACGCTCTTGGCCACCAGCCCGGATGGCCACATCGACAATGCGGCCGGCATCACGCACGTCATCTGGCCCGAGGCGGCGATGCCCTTCCTGCCGCTCGACCATCCCGAGGCGCTGTCGGCCATCGGCCGCAGCCTGCCGGCGGGTTCGGTGCTCGTCACGGGCGCCCTGCGGGCTGAACCTGCCCCGCCCGGCGCCCCGCATCCGCGGCAGGTTTTCAACAGCATCCTCGTGCTCGGCGAAGGCGGAACGCCCGCCGGCGTCTACGACAAGATCCATCTGGTCCCGTTCGGCGAATACCTTCCTCTGCAGCGGACGCTCGAGGCCATCGGCTTGCAGCAGTTGAGCCGCCTGCGCGGAGGCTTCGCTGCCGGCATGCGGCCACGCCCCCTCCTGCGCGTGCCCCTCCTGCCGGCCGCTGCGCCACTGGTGTGCTACGAGGCGATCTTCCCTGCCGCCATCGTCCAGGGAAGCGAGCGTCCCGGCCTCATGCTGAATGTTACCAACGACGGGTGGTTCGGTGACACCACCGGCCCCCGCCAGCACCTCCACCAGGCGCGTGTGCGGGCGGTGGAGGAGGGGCTGCCCCTCGTGCGCGCCGCCAACAACGGCATCTCCGCCGCGATCGACAGCTACGGCCGTATCCGCGCGCGCCTCGATCTTAACCAGCGGGGCACGCTCGACGCGGCCTTGCCTGCAGCCGTGCCGCCTCCGGTCTACGCGCGCCTCGGCGACCTCGTCTTCGTGGGGCTCTGGCTGGCCCTTGCCGCCGCCCTGCTGCTGCACCATGGGGCGGGCCGCAGCGCCAAATAACGAAATCGCCCCCGGAGGTTGACGGCGTAGGTATCTGCACCTACCAATTGTGCTCCAGGGCAACCCCCACAGGACCGTTCATGTCGAGGACACCCGGTTTCGTCGACGAGCCGGAAGGCGACGACAAGGGCTCGCGACGGCCGAACCCGATCGACGTGCACGTCGGCAGCCGGGTGCGTTTCCGGCGCATGCTGCTCGGCATGAGCCAGGAGAAGCTCGGCGAGAAGCTGGGGCTCACGTTCCAGCAGGTCCAGAAATACGAGAAAGGCATCAACCGCATCGGGGCAAGCCGGCTGTTCGATCTGGCGCAGGTGCTGGGTGTGCCGGTACAATTTTTCTACGAGGAAGCGCCCGCCGGTGACCCTCAGCCGCCCGTGCCGGCAGGATTTGCCGAGGCGGCGCCCGAGAACCCGATCGTCGAGTTCCTGCGCAGCCGCGACGGCCTCGAGCTCAACAAGGCGTTCGTGCGCATTTCCGATGCCAAGGCGCGGCGCGCCATCGTCGACCTCGTGCGCAGCCTGGCCAACGACGATACCAACGACAATACGGCCGGCTGACGGGGTCCAAAGCCCGCCGCACCCGACTTGTGCACCGCCGCGGGCGTCGCTTGACCCCGGCGGCCAAACAAGCAACAAGTCGCGCGTTTTTCGTCTGCACTCAGCAATGGGGAGCCCCGTGTCGCGCAAGTCCTACCTGTTCACGAGCGAGTCCGTCTCGGAGGGGCATCCGGATAAGGTTTGTGACCGCATTTCCGACGAGATCGTCGACCTGTTCTTCCGCGAGGGACCCAAGGCCGGCATCGATCCCTGGCAGCTCCGGGTGGCTTGCGAGACCATGGCCACCACCAACCAGGTCGTGATCGCCGGCGAGACGCGCGGGCCCAAGACCATCACCAAGGACTGGGTGCGCCACGTCGCCCGCCTCGCCATCAAGGACATCGGCTACGAGCAGACCGGCTTTCATTGGGAGAACGCCGACATCAAGGTGCTGCTGCACCCGCAGTCGGCCGACATCGCCCAGGGGGTCGACAGCGGCGGCAACCGCGAGGAGGGCGCGGGCGACCAGGGCATCATGTTCGGTTACGCCTGCCGCGACACGCCCGAGCTGATGCCTGCGCCGATCTACTACAGCCACAAGATCCTGCGGCTGATCTCGGAAGCCAGGCATTCCGGCAAGGAGGCCGTGCTGGGACCCGACTCCAAGAGCCAGGTGACCGTGCGCTACGAGAACGGCAAGCCGGTGGCCGCCACCCAGATCGTGGTGTCGCATCAGCATCTGGTGGAGTCCATGACCTCGGCGCAGGTGCGCGAGCTGGTCGAGCCCTACGTCAGGAAGGCGCTGCCCTCCGGCTGGATCAGCAAGGAGACGGTCTGGCACATCAACCCGACCGGCAAGTTCTACATCGGCGGCCCGGATGGCGATTGCGGGCTCACGGGCCGCAAGATCATCGTCGACACCTACGGCGGAGCCGCACCGCACGGAGGCGGCGCCTTCTCCGGCAAGGACCCGACCAAGGTCGACCGCTCCGCCGCCTATGCCGCGCGCTACCTGGCGAAGAACGTGGTCGCCGCGGGCCTCGCCGATCATTGCACCATCCAGCTCTCCTACGCCATCGGCGTCGCCAAGCCGCTGTCGATTTACGTCGACGTCGGAGACAACCCGCACAAGATCGACGTCGCCAAGCTCGAGAAGGTGCTGGATCAGGCCATGGACCTGACGCCGCGCGGCATTCGCAAGCACCTCGATCTCAACAAGCCCATCTATGCCCGCACCTCGGCCTACGGCCACTTCGGGCGCGAGCCGGATAAGGACGGCGGCTTCTCCTGGGAGAAGACGGATCTTGCCGACAAGCTGAAGTCGGCGATGGCGTAGCTGCGGGCTGGGACGGGCTCGCCGCAGGGAGGCGCTTCTCTCCCGTCTCACGAGGTTCGATGCCAGGCAAACCTCAGCGCAAGGGGCCCGACCCGGCGGCGACGGTCCGCAAACGCATCGAATTCGACGCGGAGACATGGCACGCGCTGCGGCTGCTCTCCGGCGACAGCCTGAAGACGCTGCAGGAGCTGGCCGAGGAAGCGTTCGCGGATCTCCTGAAGAAGCACGGCCGGCCCGTGACCCTGAAGCAGGCCCTCAAGGAGAGCGTGCGGCGTCACCCGGCCAATGATCCGCGCCCCAAGCGCAAGTAGAGGAAATGCAAGCCCACAAGCATCGCCCGACACCTTCTCCCCGTCGTTCTTCCCGATGCGGAGAGGGTCGGCGTGAGGGGCCGGCCGATCCACAAGACCCCGCGACTGCCCCACACCCCAACCTGCCCACCGCGAAGAGCGGCGAGAGGCAGACACGCGATCTGCGGAGCTACGGACGGCGGCGCGGCCGCAAGCCGAGCGTGCGGCAAGCCGCGCTGCTCGCGCACACTCTGCCGGCCCTGGCGCTCGATTTGGCGAGCCCGCCGCCGTCACCGCTGGCAACGCTCTTTGCCGCGCCGGTGGAAGAGGTGTGGCTCGAGATCGGCTTCGGCGGCGCCGAGCATCTGCTCTGGCAGGCGCGCGCCAACCCGCGCGCCGGCCTGATCGGCTGCGAGCCGTTCGAGGACGGCGTCGTCAAGGCGCTGGCCGGCATCGAGCAGGAAGGGCTCGGCAATGTCCGTCTGCATGCCGACGATGCTCGCCCGCTCCTGCGATGGCTGCCGGCCGCCAGCATCGGTCGCGCATTCATCCTGTTTCCTGACCCATGGCCGAAGAAGCGCCACCACAAGCGCCGGCTCGTATCCGCCGCCACGCTCGCTGATCTCGCGCGGGTCCTGCGGCCGGGTGGGGAGTTGCGGATCGCAACCGACATCGGCGACTACGCCGCCTGGATCCTGCTGGCGGCCCGCCGACAGCCAAGCTTCCGCTGGGCCGCGGCCGGCCCCTCCGACTGGCGCACCCGGGGGCCGGACTGGCCGCCCACGCGCTACGAGGAAAAGGCCCTCGCTGCCGGGCGCCGGTGCGCGTATTTCCGCTTCCTGCGGGCCTGACGGCGGGGTGCAGCAAGCTTTGCAATTCCTGCTTGCAAAGCGCGCAAAATCTGCCTACCATCTGCTTGCTCATGATCATCTCAACTCTGAGAGTGGGCCCTTGGGGTCCGCTCTTTTTGTTTTGGGCGATGGGATGAGCGTCTCAGAGCACGCGATTCGAGCCTTGCAGGACCACGAAACGGTGAGTAGCGCGGCGTCCGACGCGCGCTTCATTGGCGAGACCGGTCTGGCCGCCCAGATCGCGGCCATTGCCGAGCCGGTGCTGGCGGACCTGGGTTTCCGTCTGGTTCGCGTGGTGCTGTCGGGGCGCAATGGCGTCACCGTGCAGATCATGGCCGAGCGCCCCGACGGCATGCTGTCGGTGGAGGAGTGCGCCGAGATCTCGCGCCGGCTGTCGCCGGTGCTCGATGCGCACGATCCGATCGAAGGGCACTACACGCTCGAGGTGTCCTCCCCCGGCATCGACCGACCCCTGGTGCGGCCCTCGGACTTCGAGAGCTGGGCCGGCCACGAGGCCAAGATCGAGCTCAAGGAGCTGCTGGCGGGACGCAAGAGGTTTCGCGGCATGCTGGAGGGCGTGGAGGGCGAGGAGGTTCGCATCGAGGTGGACACCGAGGAGTTGGGGCGGCAGGTGATAGGTCTGCCGATCCGCCTGGTGGCGGAGGCCCGCCTGGTGCTCACCGACGAGCTCGTTCGCGATGCCTTGCGGCGCGCCAAGAAGGGTGTGAAGGCCAGCGAGAACAACAGGGCGGACGAGGATACCGCCGCGTGATCGTCTTGATGTGGAGGGTTCAGTAGCATGGCGCAGGCAGGGATCAGCGCGAACCGGCTGGAGCTGTTGCAGATCGCCGACTCCGTTGCGCGCGAGAAGTCGATCGACCGCAAGATCGTCATAGCGGCGATGGAGGACGCGATCCAACGGGCCGCCAAGGCTCGCTACGGCAGCGACAACGACATCCGCTGCGAGATCGACCCCAAGACCGGCGAGACCAAGCTCACGCGCGTGCTGCAGGTCGTCGACAACGTCGAGAACGAGGCGACCCAGGTGACGCTGGCCGGCGCGCAACGCCGCAACCCGGACGCCAAGATCGGCGACCTGATCGCCGAGAGCCTGCCTCCGCTCGACTTCGGCCGGGTGTCGGCGCAGAACGCCAAGCAGGTCATCGTGCAGAAGGTGCGCGAGGCCGAGCGCGAGCGCCAGTTCAACGAATACAAGGACCGCGTGGGCGAGATCGCCAACGGCACCGTCAAGCGCGTCGAGTATGGCAACGTGATCGTCGATCTCGGCCGCGCCGAGGCCATCATCCGCCGCGACGAGATGATCCCGCGCGAGAACGTCCGGCTCGGCGACCGCGTCCGCGCCTACATCTACGACGTGCGCCGCGAGCAGCGCGGACCGCAGATTCTTCTCTCTCGCGCGCGCCCGGAGTTCATGTCCAAGCTGTTCGGGCAGGAGGTGCCGGAGATCTACGACGGCATCGTGCAGATCAAGTCGGTCGCGCGCGATCCGGGCTCCCGCGCCAAGATCGCGGTCATCTCGAAGGACTCCTCGATCGATCCCGTCGGCGCCTGCGTCGGCATGCGCGGCCAGCGCGTGCAGGCGGTGGTCGGCGAGCTGCAGGGCGAAAAGGTCGACATCATCCAGTGGAACCCGGATGCGGCCACCTTCATCGTCAACGCGCTGGCGCCGGCCGAGGTCACCAAGGTCGTGCTCGATGAGGACTCCAACCGCATCGAGGTGGTGGTGCCGGAGAGCCAGCTCTCGCTGGCCATCGGCCGCCGCGGCCAGAACGTGCGCCTCGCCTCCCAGCTCACGGGCTGGGACATCGACATCCTCACCGAGCAGGAGGAGTCCGAGCGCCGCCAGAAGGAATTCTCCGAGCGCACCCAGCGCTTCATGGACGCGCTCGACGTCGACGAGGTCATCGCCCAGCTTCTCGCCACTGAGGGCTTCGAGACGGTGCAGGAGGTGGCCTACGTCGATGCCAGCGAGATTGCGCACATCGAGGGCTTCGACGAGGACACTGCCAAGGAGATCCAGTCGCGCGCCCGCGAATACCTGGAGCGCCAGGAGGCGGAGCGCGAGGCGCGGCGCAAGGAGCTCGGCGTGTCCGACGACCTGGCCAAGGTGCAGGGCGTGAACAGCGCCATGCTGGTCGCCTTCGGCGAGAACGAGATCAAGTCGTTGGAGGACCTGGCGGGGGCCGAGACGGATGATCTCGTCGGCTGGACCGAGCGCAAGAAAGAGAAGGACGCCGAGCCGGTGCGCCACAAGGGCGTGCTCGAGGGCTTCGAGCTTTCGCGCAAGGACGTCGAGGACATGATCATGGCGGCGCGCATCGCCGCCGGCTGGGTCACCCAGGCCGATCTCGACAAGATGCGCGCCGAGCAGGAAGCGGCGGCGGCGGCAGCCGCAGCCGCTGCGGCGGCCAAGGCCGATGCCGCCGCCCAGCCCGTTCCCGCCAAGGTCTGACACGGCGATGGCAAGCGGAGGCAACATAGGCAGTGGGCGCGCGGGCGAAAGAAGCAGGGTGCGAGGAGGCGGACGGCGGATCGCTGCGCCTGTGCGCCCTGTCGCGCGTCTCCAGGCCACCTGAGGACCTTGTCCGCTTCGTCGCCGGCCCCGACGGGACGATAACGCCCGATCTCGCGCGCCGCCTGCCCGGCCGCGGGGTGTGGATCGATGCCACGCGCCAGGCCGTCGCCGCGGCCGTGCGCCAGAAGGCCTTCGCCAGGAGCCTGAAGCGGCAGGTTTCCGTCGCCCCGGACCTCGCGGACCTGGTGGAGCGGCTGATGGCACGGCGGCTCCTCGATGCGCTGAGCCTCGCCAACAAGGCGGGCCTGGTGGTCACCGGCTTCACCAAGGTCGAGGAGATGATCGGCCGCGGCGGCGCTGCGGTGCTTCTGCACGCCGCCGATGCCGCGGCCGACGGGACGGAGAAACTGGATCGCAAATTCAAGGCCCTAGCCGGCAAGGGCGATGGTTCGGCTGCGGCTGTTCGCGAGCTGACGGGGGCTGAAATGAGCTTGGCCATGGGGCGGCCAAATGTGATACATGCTGCAGCAGCCGAAGGGGGCGCGACCCGTCGGCTCATCGAAGAGGCACGGCGCCTGAGACGTTATCGCCTGGGTGATCAACCGGGCGGCGACGTGCCGCCGCAAGTCAACCGTACACAGGACGTGCATGACTGAGACGAAAGAAACGACCGAGAAGACATTGCAGGCACCGCGTAAGCCGCTGAGCCTGAAGCGGACGGTCGAGTCCGGCCATGTCCGGCAGAACTTCAGTCATGGCCGTTCGAAATCGGTGGTCGTCGAGAAGAAGAAGAAGCGCACGATCACCGGCCCCGGCGGCGAGGGCGAGACCGCGGCGGCGCCGGAAGGCGAAACGCTGGTCGCCGATGTCGCTCAGAAGCCGGGCAGCCTGCGCCCCGACGAGGTCGACGCGCGCCGCCGTGCGCTCGAGGCAGCCAAGGAGCGCGCGGAAGCCGAGGAACGCGAGCGCGCGCGCCTCGAGGCGCTGCGACCCAAGCCGGAGCCCGTGCAGGAAGTTGCGCCTTCGCCGGGGGCCGCTCCGGCCGACAAGGCTGAAGAGGCTCCGCAGCCGCAGATCGCCGAGCCCGCAGAGAAAGCGCTGACGGCCGAGAAGGCGAAGATCGGCGAGACCGCCAAGCGCCCCGAGCCGGGAGCCCAGATTGCCAAGCGCAGCGGCCGCGCGCTCGAGCTCGAGACCGAGGCCGAGGAGGACACGCGCGCCAAGAAGAAAGGCGCCAAGGCGGTCAAGACACCCGTCAAGATCGGCGACGAGAAGCGCGAGCGCACCAAGCTCACCATCAATAACGCCTTCGACGAGGCCCAACGCGAGCGTTCCCTCGCCTCCCTGAAGCGGCGGCGCGAGCGCGAGAGGCTGCGGCAGGCAGGCGTCGTGCAGCCGCGCGACAAGGTCATGCGCGAGGTGATCATTCCCGAGGTGATTACCATCCAGGAGCTCGCCAACCGCATGACGGAGCGCTCCGTCGACGTCATCAAGCTGCTGATGACGCAGGGCGCCATGCACAAGATCAACGACGTCATCGACGCCGATACGGCCGAGCTCATCGTGCGCGAGTTCGGTCACACGCCCAAGCGCGTGTCGGAGGCGGATGTCGAGGAAGGCTTCATCAGCCAGACCGACGACGAGCAGACCCAGCAGCCGCGCGCGCCCGTGGTGACCATCATGGGTCACGTCGACCATGGCAAGACGTCTCTGCTCGACGCCATCCGCCACACCAACGTGGCGGCCGGCGAGGCCGGCGGCATCACCCAGCACATCGGCGCCTATCAGGTGGCGACGCCGGAAGGGCAGAAGATCACCTTCATCGATACGCCCGGCCACGAGGCGTTCACGGCCATGCGCCAGCGTGGCGCCAAGGCCACCGACATCGTGGTGCTGGTGGTGGCGGCCGACGACGGCGTGATGCCGCAGACGGCGGAGGCGATCAATCATGCCAAAGCCGCCGGCGTTCCGCTGATCGTGTCGATCAACAAGATGGACAAGCCGGGTGCCGATCCCGGGCGCGTGCGTACGGCGCTGCTGCAGTACGAGGTGATCGTCGAAAGCCTGTCGGGCGAGACGCTCGAGGTCGAGGTGTCGGCGCTCAAGCGTACCGGCCTCGACAAGCTTCTCGAAGCCATCGCCCTGCAGGCCGAGCTGCTTGACCTGAGGGCCAATCCCAGCCGCTCGGCGGAAGGCGTGGTCATCGAGGCCAAGCTCGAACGCGGTCGCGGGCCGGTGGGCACCGTGCTCGTGCAGCGCGGCACGCTGCATGTCGGCGACATCGTGGTCGCCGGTGCCGCCTGGGGTCGCGTGCGGGCGCTGATCGATGATCGCGGCGAAACCGTCACCGAGGCCGGGCCGTCCGTGCCCGTGGAGATCCTGGGCTTCGATTCCGCGCCCGAGGCCGGCGATCCGTTCGCCGTGGTCGAGAGCGAGGGCCGTGCGCGGGAGATTACAGGCTACCGCGTGCGCAAGCGGCGTCAAACGCTCGGCTCCGCCGGCACGACGCGAACCCTCGAGCAGATGATGCAGCAGCTCAAGGAGGCCGGCCGCAAGGAATTCCCGCTGCTGGTCAAGGGCGACGTGCAGGGTTCGGTGGAAGCCATTGCCGGCGCGCTGCGCAAGCTCGGCAACGACGAGGTCGAGGCGCGCGTGGTGCACTCGGGCGTCGGCGGCATCACGGAATCGGACGTTTCTCTCGCCAGTGCGTCCAAGGCCGTCCTGGTGGGCTTCAACGTGCGCGCCAACGTGCAGGCGAAGCTGGCGGCCGACCAGGCCGGCGTGGAGATCCGCTACTACAACATCATCTACGACCTCGTCGATGACGTGAAGAAGGCCATGTCGGGCCTGCTGGCGCCGACGCTGCGCGAGAACTTCCTCGGCAACGCGGAGATCCTGGAGGTGTTCAACATCTCCAAGGTCGGCAAGATCGCCGGCTGCCGCATCACCGATGGCAGGGTCGAGCGCGGCGCCAAGGTGCGGCTGATCCGTGACAACGTGGTCATCCACGAAGGCACGCTGTCGACCCTCAAGCGCTTCAAGGACGAGGTGCGCGAGGTGCCGGCGGGCCAGGAGTGCGGCATGGCATTCGCCAACTACCAGGATATCCGGGTCGGCGATGTCATCGAGTGCTTCACCGTCGAGACCATCGCACGCTCGCTGTGATGCGACCGGTGCCGGACCCTTCAGGGCCGGCACCATTTCCTCAGGCCAATCCCGGGTCGACCGTCTGACGTCGGCCCGCAGGGTCCGACGCCGCTCCATGGCCCACCGCCGCTCCGAGAAACACACCGGGCCCTCCCAGCGCCAGCTCCGCGTGGGCGAGTTGATCCGCCATGCACTGGCCGAGATGCTGAGCCGCGGCGAGATCCACGACGACGTCCTGGCATCGCACGTGGTCACCGTGCCGGAAGTGCGCATGTCACCCGACCTCAGGCTCGCCACCATTTACGTCATGCCGCTCGGCGGCAAGGACGTGGGGCCCGTGCTGGCAGCGCTCGAGCGCAACAAGCGCTACATCCGCGGCGAGGTTGCGCACGCGGTAAACCTCAAGTTCGCACCCGACGTCCGTTTCATGGCCGACGAGACGTTCGACGAAGCGCGACGCATCGACGAGATCCTGCGCTCGCCGAAGGTGGCGCAAGACCTGAAGAAGCCCTGAGCACGCCATGGCACGTCGCAAGAAGGGCAAGGCGATCCACGGCTGGCTGGTGCTCGACAAGCCGGCCGGCATGACGTCCACCCAGGCCGTGAGCGCCGTCCGCCGGCTCTATGATGCGCGCAAGGCCGGCCATGCCGGTACGCTCGACCCGCTGGCCACCGGCGTGCTGCCGATCGCGCTCGGCGAGGCCACCAAGACCGTCCCCTACGCCGTCGACGGCGCCAAGCACTACCGTTTCACCGTTCGCTGGGGCGCGCGCACGGACACCGATGACGCCGAAGGGCAGGTGACCGAGACCAGCGAGCTGCGCCCCGCACCTGGGGACATCGAGGCCCTCCTGCCCCGTTTCATCGGCGAGATCATGCAGACGCCGCCGGCTTTCTCCGCCATCAAAGTCGACGGCAATCGCGCCTACGATCTCGCCCGCGCCGGCGAGAGCGTGAAGCTCGAGGCGCGCGCGGTGCTCATCGAAGAGCTGACCCTCATCGACAGCCCCAGCCCCGACACCTCCATCTTCGAGGCCCGCTGCGGCAAGGGCACCTATATCCGCGCGCTCGCCCGCGACATGGGATCGAAGCTCGGCTGCCTCGGTCACCTGATTGCGCTGCGCCGCACGCGCGTCTCCCCATTCGATGCGGCCGACGCCGTGGAGCTCGGCGCGCTCGAGGCGGCAGCGCAGGACGGGGAGGACGCCTTGCAGGCGCTGCTCAGCCCGATCGCTTCGGCGCTGCATGACCTGGCCGAGATCAGCGTCGGCCGCAACGATGCAGCGCGGCTGTTGCGCGGACAGGCCGTGCTGATCCGCGGCCGCGATGCGCCGACAGGCACCGGCCCGACTTTTGCCACATGCAAGGGCCAGCTCATCGCCGTCGGCCATATCGAGAAGGGCGAGCTGCGTCCCGTGCGCGTCTTCAACTTCGGTGACGCGGGCTGACATGGCGCAATAACGACTTGTATCAGCTTGCGAATTTCACCCCTCGCTATTGCCGCGAATTGGTGTATAACGCCGCCACCCGCCCGATGGCCATGGCGCCTCCTGCGGGTTTCCGCGCGACACGGCTGGACGACATCCCGGCTGCCGCCGCTTTCCTCATCACACCGTCAGAAAGGTATCCGATGTCGCTCAGCGCAGACCGCAAGCAGCAAGTCGTCAAGGATTACGCAACGAAGAAAGGTGATACCGGCTCGCCGGAGGTGCAAATCGCTCTCCTGACCGAGCGTATCAATGGGCTCACAGAGCATTTCAAGCTTCACAAGAACGATAATCATTCGCGGCGTGGCCTGCTCAAGATGGTGAGCCTGCGCCGGCGCCTCCTCGACCACGTCAAGGACAAGAGCGAGGAGCGCTATCAGAAGATCATCGAGCGTTTGGGAATTCGCCGCTAGCGGACGGATGTCCGTGCCCGAGCAAGCTCACGTTTGCCCTGGGACATGGAAATGTCCGCCGGCTTCCATCTGGAAGCTGCGGCGCACGACGCTTTGAACACGACGCAACAACGATGAACGAGACGAAACAGATGTTCGAAACACACCGCGTGGAAATCGAGTGGGCCGGGCGAAAGCTCAGCCTCGAGACCGGCCGCTTCGCCCGCCAGGCCGATGCCGCCGTGCTCGCCCAATACGGCGAGACGAGCGTACTGGCGACCGTGGTCGCCGAGAAGCAGGCCCGGCCCGGGATCGACTTTTTCCCGCTCACCGTCAACTACCAGGAGAAGACATTCGCCGCCGGCAAGATCCCCGGCGGCTTTTTCAAACGTGAGGGTCGTCCCACCGAGAAAGAGACGCTCACCTCGCGCCTGATCGACCGGCCGATCCGCCCGCTGTTCGTGGACGGCTTCAAGCACGAAACGCAGATCGTCGTCACGGTGCTGTCCCATGACATGGAGAACGACCCCGACATCGTCGCCATGGTTGCTGCATCGGCGGCGCTGACGATCTCCGGCCTGCCGTTCCTCGGCCCCATCGGCGCGGCGCGGGTCGGCATGATCAACGGCGAGTTCGTGCTCAACCCGATGCTCGACGAGATGGCGAACAGCGACCTCGATCTCGTCATCGCCGGCACGGCCGATGCCGTGATGATGGTGGAATCGGAGGCGAAGGAGCTTTCCGAGAAGCAGATGCTCGAAGGCGTCATGTTCGGCCATCGCGGCTTCCAGCCGGTCGTCAATGCCATCATCAAGCTCGCCGAGAAATGCGCCAAGGAGCCCTGGGACTTCCAGCCGCCCGATAAGTCCAAGTACGTCGACAAGGTCAAGGCGCTGGTGGAAGCCGAGGTGCGCCAGGCCTTCGCCACGCCTGAGAAACAGAAGCGCCACGAGCTGGTCGAGGCGGCCAGCGCCAAGGTCAAGAAGGAGCTGCTGCCCGCCGATGCGGATGCCAACGAGCAGGTGCTGCTCGCTTCCGTGTTCAAGGGTCTCGAGCAGGAGGTGGTGCGCGGCGACATCATCCGCTCGGGCAAGCGCATCGACGGCCGCGACCTCACCAGCGTGCGGCCGATCCGCTCCGAGGTGCACGTGCTCCCGCGCACCCACGGCTCCGCGCTCTTCACGCGCGGCGAGACGCAGGCCCTGGTGGTTGCCACCCTCGGCACCGGCGAGGACGAGCAGTTCGTCGACGCGCTCGAGGGCACGCGCAAGGAGCGCTTCATGCTCCACTACAATTTCCCGCCCTACTCGGTCGGTGAGACCGGCCGCATGGGCTCGCCCGGCCGCCGCGAGATCGGCCACGGCAAGCTTGCCTGGCGCGCCGTGCACCCGCTGATGCCGAGCCAGGAGGAATTCCCCTATACGGTGCGCGTCGTGTCGGAGATCACCGAGTCCAACGGCTCCTCCTCCATGGCCTCCGTGTGCGGCGCTTCGCTCGCACTGATGGATGCCGGCGTGCCGCTCAAGCGGCCTGTGGCAGGGATCGCCATGGGCCTCATCAAGGAGGGCAACAGCTTCGCCGTCCTATCCGACATCCTGGGCGACGAGGACCATCTCGGCGACATGGACTTCAAGGTGGCCGGCACCGACAAGGGCGTCACCTCGCTGCAGATGGACATCAAGATCGCCGGCATCACCGAGGAGATCATGCGCCAGGCCTTGGAGCAGGCCAACCGCGGGCGCATGCATATCCTGGGCGAGATGGCCAAGGCCATCACCGGCGCCCGCACCGAGCTCGGCGAGCATGCACCTCGCATCGAGACCATCAAGATCCCCGTCGACAAGATCCGCGAGGTGATCGGCTCGGGCGGCTCGGTGATCCGCGAGATCGTGGCCCAATCCGGTGCCAAGGTCGACATCGAGGACGACGGCACCATCAAGATCGCCGCCGCCAAGCGCGAGTCGATCGAGGCGGCGCTGACGCGCATCCGCTCCATCACGTCGGAGCCCGAGGTCGGCCAGATCTACAAGGGCAAGGTCGTGAAGATCATGGAGTTCGGCGCGTTCGTGAACTTCTTCGGCGCCAAGGACGGCCTTGTGCACGTCTCCCAGCTCGCTCCCGGACGGCCCGAGCGCGTCGAGGACGTCGTGAAGGAGGGCCAGGAGGTGTACGTCAAGCTGCTCGGCTTCGACGACCGCGGCAAGGTGCGCCTCTCCATGAAGATCGTCGACCAGGCGACCGGCAAGGAGATTCCGCGCGCCGAGGGCGAGCCCGAGGATCGCTTCGAGGGCCGGCCACCGCGGCGTGACCGCGATCGCGACGACCGCCCCCGCCGCCGCGAGCGCGGATGAGTTGCGCACGGCCGTCACGCGTTTGTCTTGATTCCGTCGCCGCCGAGTCGTGATTGCGCAGCCCGCGACGCGCGTGCGGGCGTTGCGCATGCCGCCGGTTGCGGCGACGGAGGCTGAACCGTAGCGACGTTGAGGTGTTATCCGTGCCACTGGGAGCCGCAGGCTCTCGTGGCACGGGCGCGGACACTTCAACGGAGGTATCAAATGCGGTTTGGTCGCACACCCCTCGGGCTTGCAGCGCTCGCCTGCGTCGCACTTGCCCCAGCCGCGGCACAGGCGCGGTGGGAGCAGCTCGGATGTCAGAAGGTCGGCTTCATGGCCGACAAAGATGTCATCAGGGTCGGCCGCTCGGAGGGCCGCTTCAAGGCCATCCGCCTGAAGGTCTCCGGCAACAAGGTGCACATGATGGACCTCAAGGTGATCTACGCCAACGGCGCGCCCGACGACATCCCGGTGCGCGAGGAGATTCGAGCGGGCGGCCAGACCCGCGCCCTCGATCTCAAGGGTGAGCGCCGGGCCATCAGCCGGGTCGAGATGGTCTATCGCTCGCAACCGAACTTCAAGGGCCAGGCGACGGTGTGCGTGGAAGGCGACAGCTGAAGGCGCGCCAACGGCGCGGGATGGCTCAAAGCCATCCCGCAAGCTCGCGCAGCACGAGACGTAGCCCGAACGCCAGAAACAGGGCGCCGAAACCCATTTCCATCGTTGCGCGGTTGCGCGCATAGAAGGCGCGCGGCCGCTCCCGCTGCAGTAGCCAGGCCAGCAGACTGAGGTAGACGCCGTTGCCACTGACGATGACGGCGATGGCGGCGAGTTGCGTGGCGCCATTGGCGGAGAGCACGCCGACGCCGGCGAAGATGCCTGCAAGAAAGAACAAGGCCTGTACGTTCGACAGCGCCGTCAGCAGCCCCCGCAAGAACGGCTGGCGCTCTGCGTCCCCTTGGGCAGCGACGGTAGGCCCGTTGCTTTGGCCATCTCTCCGGCGCAAACGCCCCGCCATCAGCATGCGCGCGCCGACCCACGCCAGATAGGCGCCGCCCAGCACGTAGACGGCCAGGCGCACGGACGGTGCCGTGGCCAGCAGCAATGCCAGTCCGAACAGCGTGCACAGCGCGTAGGCAAGGATGCCGAGCAGATTGCCGGCGAGCGCCCATCCGACGTGACGCCAGGTGGCCGTCAGCGCAAGCTGTACGATGAGCAGCGTGTTCGGCCCGGGGGTGGGCACGATGGCGAGCCACAACAGCGTGAACGCGCCAAGCACCGCATAGTCGATCTGCAATCGTGCTCCCCCGCTGCCTGCCGCGCCATCGCGCGCACAGTACTATCGGGGAGCCCTGGTGTCAGCGGAACACGCCCGGCTCGAGCTCGACGCTCCGCTCGCAAGCGATGCGCCATTCGCGGCGCGTCATGTGCGTCTGGGCGTCCCAGGTGTCGAGGCAGATCGTGACGCGCTGCTCCTTCGTCAGCCCGCCGCTGCCGGTCGTGCGCACGGCATCGGCCTGCGGGACCGCGCCCCGCTCCTTCGTGCTCCTGGGGACGGGCTTGTCGGCGGCCTGGGCGCAGGCAGGGCCGACGGCGTTGAGATGCAGCGCGAACACGGCAAGCGACACTGCAACGATCTTCGACAACGCCATGTCCGTGCCCGCTGTTGAACCGGTCCGACTACGGCTCAATGTCTAGGGATCGCCAGGCCTGCGCGACACGGGCGGCTCGTGGGATGGTAAAGAAGCCCTGCTATCGGTCCGCCGCTTGCGGCATGGCTATTCGGCGGCCACCGCCCGTTGCCAGGTGAGCTGGTACATGAGCGCTCGCAGTGCCGCCGCCTTCAGCGGCTTGCGCAGCAGCGGATGCCCATGCAACCGCACCTCGCGCTGCACCTCGGCCGAATGGTCGGCCGTGACGAGGATCGCAGGCGGCTCGGCGCCGAGCGCGGCACGCACCGCCGCCACCGCCTCCACGCCGGTGCCGTGGTCGAGGTGATAGTCGGCCACGATCACATCGGGCCGGGTGCCGGTCTCGGCGAGGCGGGCGACGGCCTCGACTGCATTCCGGGCGGGGATGGCCACGCATCCCCATCCCTCGAGCAGGACCTGCATGCCGCGCAGCCCTTCGACCTCGTTGTCGAGACACAGAACGGTGAGCCCCGCGACGCGCCCGGCCGTCGGTGCCACCGTGACGGCAGGCTGCCCCTCGGGCGGCGGTTCGGCGCGAGGCAGCTCGACCGAGAATATCGACCCGCGGTCGACCTCGGAGCGCAGGTCCACGCGATGGCCCAGCACGCGACCGATGCGCTCCACGATCGACAATCCGAGCCCCAGGCCGCGCACGGTCCCGGAAGTCTCGGCGAGGCGCTCGAACTCCTTGAAGACCAGAGCGTGCTTGGAATCGGGAATGCCGGGACCGGTGTCGCAGACCAGCACGGCCAACCGATCGCCGCGACGCCTCACGCCCAGCAGCACCTTGCCGGCAGCAGTGTACTTGATGGCGTTCGACAGCAGGTTCTGCAGGATGCGCCGCATCAGTACACGGTCGGAGCGCACCCAGGCCCGCGTCGCGACGACGCGCAACTCGAGACCCTTCTCGCGAGCCAGCGGCTGGAACTCGACCGCCAGGCGGTCCAGCGCCTCCTGCAGGGGGAAAACGGTGATATCGGGGTCCTGCCTTCCCGTATCGAGGCGGGCGATCTCGATCAGCACGCCCAGGATCTCCTCCACGGCGTCCAGGGAGGCATCGATGTTGCGGGCGAGAGTCGCCTGCTGGCCGCCGGCCGCCCGCTCGGCGAGGCTCGAGGCATAGAGTCGGGCGGCGTTGAGCGGCTGGAGCACATCGTGGCTCGCCGCGGCCAGGAAACGGGTCTTGTCGAGATTGGCCTGGTCCGCCTTGCGCTTGGCCACCGCCAGTGCCTCGTTGACCTCGGTCAGCTCGGCCGTGCGCTCCTGGACGCGGCGCTCGAGCGTCTCGTTGGCGCGCGCCAGCGCATCGGCGTCCGCGACGCGCTCGGTAATGTCGGAGTAGGTGGTGACGATTCCGCCCTGCGGCATGGGGCTGGTGCGAATCTCGAGGATGCGCCTGCCGCCGTCGACCCTCTCCTGGAAGGTCTCGCTCGCCAGCGCCATCTTCGCCAGGCGGTCGGCGACCAGCCTGTCGATATCCCCCACGCCGAAGTCGCCGCGCTGGGCACAGGCGCGCAGGACTCTTTCAAGCGGCGTTCCGACCTGCCCCAGATCCGGCGGTAGGTTCAGCAGCTCGCGGAACTGGCGGTTCCAGCAGATGAGTTGCATGTCCTTGTCGAACACGCTGAGCCCGTGCCGCACCTGGTCGAGTGCGGATTGCAGCAGATCGCGATTGTATTGCAGCGCCTCGGAGGCATCGTCGAGCAGGCGCAGGGCCGACTGGCTGCCGGCGTCGCGGCGGCGCAGCAGCAGCGAGAGCACGAGCCGGGCCGAGGCGGCGCCGATCGCACTCGCCAGCAGGTGCTCGCTGTAGCGGAGCAGATTGATATCGGCCTGCGCGTCGGCCGCAGCCGGAGCGTTCTGGGTTGCGGCATATTCCGCGAACGAGCGGGCGGCGCGCTCGGCACCGACGTAGCGCGCCACCGTGTGCTGCAGATCGCTGACGGTGACGGAGGTTCGCCAGCGCCGGAAGGGCGGCGGCATCGGCGGGCGCGCCAGGCCTTGCGGCACGAACACCGCTGCCTGCAGGCGCTCGACCGGCTCGGGAGCCCGCATGCGCGAGACGGCGACGAACGCTGCCACGTTGACGGCCATGCTCCACAGCACGCCGTGGCTCAGCGGGTCGAGATAGACGTAGAGGAGCGAGCGTGGGGCCAGGAAGCCGAGACCGAAGGGCCCATCCACCAGGATCGATCGCGGTGCCCAGCCAGCCTCGATGATCCATGGCAGCAGCAGGGTGTAAGCCCACACGGCGAAACCGCTGACGATGCCGGCAATGGCGCCGCGCGCGGTCGCGTTGCGCCAGATGAGTCCGCCGAAGAAGGCCGGCGCAAGCTGGGCCACGGCGGCGAACGAGACGAGGCCGATGGACGACAATCCCTTTGTCTGCCCGAGCAGGCGGTAGAACAGGTACCCGAGCAGAATGACGGCGAAGATGGCCACGCGGCGTATGGCGAGCAGCAGCCCCGTCATGTCTTGTCGTTGTGCCTGGGGCTCGTCGCCGCGCCGGCGCAGCATCATGGGCAGTATGAGCCCGTTCGATACCATGATGGCCAGCGCGACCGAATCGACGATCACCATGGCGGTCGCCGCCGACAGCCCGCCGACGAAGGCCAGCAGCGTGATGTGGTGCGCACCGGCCGACAGGGGCAGGGCGAGTACGAACGTGTCGGCGTCGTAGGAGCCCTTGGGCAGGCCGATGAGGCCTGCGGCGGCGATCGGCAGCACGAACAGGTTGATCAGCACCAGGTAGACCGGGAACAGCCAGGCGGCGCGGCGGATCTCGTTCTCGGAGTTGTTCTCGACCACGCTGACGTGGAACTGGCGCGGCAGCAGCACGATCGCCACGAGGCTGAGGAACGTCACCGTCAGCCAGGTGACGCCATGCACCCCGCCGGTAAAGACGCGGGATATGTCGGGATCCTGCTGCACGCGGTCGAGAAGGGGGCCGATGCCGCCGAACATGGCGAAGGTGACGAAGAAGCCGACCGTCAGGAAAGCCGCCAGCTTGACGAGCGACTCCGCCGCGACCGCCACGATCAAGCCCTCCTGGTGCTCGGTCGCATCGATGTGGCGCGTGCCGAACAGTACGGCGAACACGGCCATCGCCAGGGCGATGATGAGGGCCGTGTCGACCGGCAGGTGCAGGTCCCCGAGGGGGCCGGCGCCCAGCAGCGTGTCCACCGACAGGGCCACGGCCTTCAACTGCAGGGCGACGTAGGGCAGCGTGCCGGCGACGGCGATGACCGCCACGATAGCGGCGACCGCGTGGCTCTTGCCGTAGCGGGCCGCAAGAAAGTCCGACACCGAAGTGATGTTCTGGCTCTTGGCAAGGCGAACGATGCGCACGAGCAGGCGCCAGCCGAACAGGAACAGCAGAATGGGGCCCAGGTAGACGGGCAGGAAGTCGTAGCCGGTGGAAGCGGCGTTGCCGACGCTACCGAAGAAGGTCCACGACGTGCAGTAGACGGCGAGCGACAGGGCATAGATGACCGGGCGATCGCCGGTCGTCCGGAAACGGCCGGACCGGTCGGCATACCAGGCGAGGGCGAACAGGATACTCACGTATCCCAGCGCCAGCCCAACGACCGTCCAGCCTTCGACCATGTGCCTCTTCGCTTCCTCCAGTGTGCCGCGGACCAGCCCGGATGTGGACCGGCGCCACTGAAAGGCGGCCTACATTATGAAACTCAATAGCTGGAAGGTGCCCGCGCTGTCCAACCCGGCATCGTTAACCGCTTGCGGGGCGCGAGCCTGGCGCGGCTAGCCTCTCTCGCCTGCGACGCGCGAGCCGTGCGATTGCGGGTGCTGCACTGCTTCCTTAGGGTGCAACCTGCGGAATCGTCTCAACCGGGAGCGGGAGATCGGCTCATGAACTGGAAGCAGCTACTGTCGGAATTTCGCGCCTTCGCCCTCAAAGGGAATGTGGTCGACCTCGCCGTGGGCGTCATCATCGGCGCGGCCTTCGGCCGGATCGTGTCCGCGCTCGTCGACAACGTTCTGATGCCGCCGATCGGCTTCCTGCTGTCGGGAGTGGATTTCAAGGAACTCGCCATCAACCTCGGCACGGCGCAGACGCCCGTGCTCATCAAGTACGGCGCCTTCCTGCAAAGCCTGATCGACTTTGCCATCGTCGCCTTCGTCCTGTTCCTGGTGATCAAGGCAATCATCACGCTCAGGAAGCGCTTCGAGAAGGAAGAGGCGGCCGCACCTCCCGCACCGTCGCCGTCCGAGACCTACCTCAGAGAGATTCGCGACGCGCTGGTGAAGAGGTAGGGGAGAGTTCCCGGCGTGCAGGGGGCGGTCGCGGGAGGCGGGGCAACATGAGTTGACCGGCTATCGCGCCGAGCAGCTGCCGCCGCCCAGCACGCAGAACTTCGAGCAGTGCGGATGGCAGAGCTTGACGGCACCGTGTGCGAACATGCCTCCGTCCGCCCCGGCGGCGGCGGCCAGCGTCGCTCCCATCTCGAAGGCGGGGTCGTAGGCGATGAGCGTGCAGGGCAGCACCGTCGGCCGTGCCGCACCCTGCCGCTTCACCACCATCCGGCTCGAGGCGCACATCATGTCGCCGGGGTCCTTGTTCAGGATGGCCCAGCATCGGGTGGTGATCTCCGGTACATCATGGCCGCCGTCCATCTCCGGCAGCAGCACGAGCTGGCCCGGATCGGCGGCGTCGACCGGCCAGCCGTGGTCAGCGATCAGGCGTCCGTAGCCGGCGCGTGTCTCAGCCTCGCCCTCGTGCCAGCAGGTGCGCCCGGCAATGGCGAGCCGGAAGCCGTTCTCGGACAGCCAGTCCATGCCGGCGAGCGTGCGCGACCAGGTGCGCAGTCCGCGCTCAGCCTCGTGCAGGGTCTTGGTGTAGTGGTCGAGGCTGACGCGGATCGTCAGGCGCCGGCCGTAGCGCGCCAACAGGTCCAGGAGCCCGCGCTTGATGCGCGGCCGCTGCATGGGCTGCATCGCGTTGGTCAGCGCCAGCACCTCGAAGCCGCGCCCGAGCGCGTCGCCCACCATGTCGAGAAGGTGCGGATTCATGAATGGCTCGCCACCCGTGAAGCCGATCTCGCGCGTTCCGAGCGCGCGTTCCTCGATCTCGTCGAAGTAGGCTGCCGCCTCCGCCGCGGTAATGTAGACGAGCCGGTCGTTGCTGGGGCTCGACTCGATGTAGCAGTTGCGGCAGGTGATGTTGCAAAGCGTGCCGGTATTGATCCACAGCGTCTCCAGGCGACGCAGCGCAACGCTCGCCCGCGCCTCGCGGGTGGCGGTCCAGTCCGGATCGGAAAACTTTCGCGCGCCACCTTCGGCGGAAAGCGCGCCCTCCTCCAAGCTCACGCGTTCAGCCCACCGTGAAGTATCCAGGCGATGGGCAAGCTAGCACGAGAGGCAGCCAAGTCCGCTCACATTGCTTTGACCTGAACCTGGCGTGGCCCAGCGCACTTCGGCTTTTGGCGTGTTCTTCTCGACGCGAGTGAATCCCTCCAGGGCCCGGCGGCAGAGCGCTCGCATCCGGCCGCCGCAGCATTTGCCCTAGCCGATCGCGCCGGCCAGATAGAGCAGGACGCCGGCGGCACAACATGCGGCAAGCGTCACGATCATGCCGGCCTTGAACCGGAAAATCGCGACGGCCGCCGCCACCGACAGCGCCAGCGCCCAGAAATCCACGCTGGCGGGCCTCGGCATGTCGAAGTCGAGGGGAAAAGCGCGCACGGGCACGACCTCGCGAAACACCGTGTGAATTGCAAACCACACCGCGAGGTTCAAGATCACGCCGACAACCGCGGCCGTAATGGCCGACAATCCCGCGCTCAGCGCCCGGTTGCCCCGCAGCTTCTCGACGTAGGGCGCCCCGAGGAAGATCCACAGGAAGCAGGGCGTGAACGTCACCCAGGTGGCGAGCAGCCCGCCGAGGATTCCCGCCGTCACCGGCGAGAGCGCACCCGGATCGCGATAGGCGGCGACGTAGCCGA
>DATFCC010000305.1:0-18619 GCA_035253505.1 Hyphomicrobiaceae bacterium | reverse complement strand
TGAGCTGCTTGTCCATGTTGATCTTGATCTTGTGCATCGGCACGTGGCCGGGGCCCTCGATCATCACCTGGCAGCCCTTGTCCCAGGCGATCCTGGTGAGCTCTCCCAGCGTCTCCAGCTCGGCGAACTGCGCGCGGTCGTTGGCGTCGGCAATCGAGCCGGGGCGCAGGCCGTCGCCCAATGAGAAGGAGACATCGTACTTGCGCATGAGATCGCAGATCTCGTCGAAGCGCTCGTAGAGGAAGCTCTCCTTGTGGTGCGCCAGGCACCACTTGGCCATGATCGAGCCGCCGCGCGAGACGATGCCGGTGACGCGGTTGGCGGTCAGCGGGACGTAAGGCAGGCGCACGCCGGCGTGGATGGTGAAGTAGTCCACCCCCTGCTCGCACTGCTCGATCAGCGTGTCCTTGTACATCTCCCAGGTCAGCTTGACGGGATCGCCGCCGCACTTCTCCAGCGCCTGGTAGATCGGCACCGTGCCGATCGGCACCGGCGAGTTGCGCAGGATCCACTCGCGCGTGTTGTGGATGTTGCGGCCCGTGGAGAGGTCCATGACGGTGTCGCCCCCCCAGCGGATCGCCCACACCATCTTCTCCACCTCCTCCTCGACGGACGAGGTGACGGCGGAGTTGCCGATGTTGGCGTTGATCTTGACGAGGAAGTTGCGGCCGATGGCCATCGGCTCCAGCTCGGCATGGTTGATGTTGGCGGGGATGATGGCCCGCCCGCGCGCCACCTCGTCGCGCACGAATTCCGGCGTGATGTGCTCGGGGATGGCGGCGCCGAAGCTCTCGCCGTCGGCTACGGCCGCCTTGGCACGCGCCAGCGCCGCGGTGCGGCCGAGGTTCTCGCGGTGGGCAACGTAGATCATCTCCTTGGTGATGATGCCGGCGCGCGCGAACTCGAGCTGCGTCACCGGCTTTCCCGGCAGGCCGCGCAGGGGCAGGCTCTTGTTGGGGAAGTCGCGGGCCAGATGCTTGCCCGTGACGTTGCCGTTGTCCTCCGGCTTGATGTTGCGGCCCTCGTACTCCTCGACACCGCCGCGCTCGCGCACCCAGGACGCGCGGATGCGGGGCAGGCCCTTCTCGACGTCGATGGTGGCATGCGCGTCGGTATAGGGGCCGGACGGATCATAGACGCGGAACGAGGCCTCGCCGCTCTCCTTGGAAAGCGCGATCTCGCGAAACGGGACACGCACGTCAGGGTGGCCCTCCGGCGAGGAATAGACCTTCGTGCTGGCGCTGATCGGCCCGGTCGTGACGGTCGGGACCATCAGGTCCTTGCTGCGGGTGATCTTGTTCATGATTCCTCTCCTCAGCGAACTCGCCTGCTTACGATCGATGGCTTGGCATTGGGCCGCGCGGGTGGGTGGGCGGCAGGAGGAAAGGCGCCGACCCCAAGGCTCCGCTGCGTGCGTTGGGAAAGGCCGAGCGCCGCCAGCCTGTGACTTTCCGCTATGTATTTCAGCAGCGCACTTTCGTCGACGCTCTCAGGCCCCATCCATTGGATCCATTTGAGGCCACGGGAGGCGAGATACGGCGCCGGCCGGCATCCCGCTTCATCCTTGAGCAGGTCGTAGCTGAGCTCGGAGCACTTGAATGTGACGTGGATGTCGTCGGCCGCTGCCTCACTCTCGTGCGCGATGGCGAAGACCTTGCCCGCCACCTTCCAGACGTGCGCATCGCCCCACTGCACGACGTGAGTGGTGTGCGGCAGCTTCGCGCAAAAGGCGTTGTAGCGGCCAAGCGTCATGACACGCACGGACTTCCTCCGCCGTGCAGCGGACGCAGCGAGCAGATTGGAGTGGCCCATGAATTTTCCGTCCCTTCGCCGGCATGACCCGGATCAGGTTCTAAGGGTGGCGGCGCGGGTTCAGCGCCATCTCAGCCGGCTGCCACCGGCCCCCCTGGAACGCGCCTAATGTGCGCCGATCGGCTCGGCGTTGCAAGCGCGCCGGTATGTGCGGGCTCGGGGCAAGGGTTGCGCCGGAACGCGATCGCACCGAAAAGGAAGTCGGGCCGGTGCAACCCCGCGCCTAGTGGCCGGACCCCGGCTTGCCATCGTCCGTCCCGCGCTGGGCTTCCGCGAGGGAGATCTCGAGCGCGTACTCCAAACCCTCCGGCTTGAACCGAACGTCGGATTTGCCCAGCAGCGAGATGAGTTGCGAACCAAGCCCGCTCGTTGTCGGCTCGACGACCGGCGGCCCGTCGCGCTCGGTCCAATGGAACCGGAGAACCGGCTCCGCCCCCGTCCGATCGATCGACCACCGCACCGCTACCCGGCCGCGCAAAGTCGAGAGCGACCCATGCTTGGCAGCGTTGGTGGCCAATTCGTGCACAACCAGCGCGAACATCTGCGCGAACGACCCACCGACCACGACCGGCACCCCGTCGACGGTGGCGCGGGCGGCGAAGGTGGCGAGCTCCGCTTCGATGAGCTGCTGGAGCGGAACGCCTGCGCCCGGCCCCGCGGCTACGAACTCCTGCGCATGCGCCAGCGCGTGCAGGCGGCCGACGAAGGATTCGAGCGCGCTCTTGAGGTCCTTGGCGCGCGTGAGCGTGCTGGTGGCGATCGACTGCACGACGGCCAGCAGGTTCTTGGTGCGGTGCTGCAGCTCGCGCACCAGCAGCATCTGCCGGGCCTCCGCCTCCTTGCGCTCGGTGACGTCGCGGGCGATGGAGTGGATGGAGGCGGGCCGGCCGGCCTCATCCAACGTGAGTTGCGACTTGACGTCGAGCGTGACGCGCCTTCCGGTCCCTTTTTCCAGCACGTCGAGCTCATATTGCGTCGACGGCTCGCCCTCGAGTTTCCGCCGCAGCATGATATCCTGCTGCGCCACCTCCTCCGGCGGAATGAACTCGTCGATCAAGCGGCCGACCAGCTCCTCGCGCGTGTAGCCCATGATGCGCTCGGTCGCCGGATTGACGGATGTGAAGCGGCCGTCGAGATCGAGCGTGGCGACGATGTCGTTGGCATTGTCCACCAGCGTGCGATAGCGCTGCTCGCTCTCGGCCAGGGCACGCTCGGCGGCCTTGCGCTGCGTAATGTCGAGGACGAAGCCGACGCCGCGCCGGGCGCGCCGCTCCTCGCCCGTTCCCGCGAACGAGACGCGGCCCTTCACCATCACCCAGCGGATGGAGCCGTCCGGGCGCTGGATGCGGTGCTCGTGCTCCAACACGCCGGAGCCCTGCGGGTCGAAGCTCGCGGCGCGGGCAGAGCGCATCCCCTCGCGATCATCGGGATGGATGTTTGCCAGGATGTCCTCAGGCGCCGCCGCATCGGAGGGAAGCCCGTAGATCGCCTTCAGCTCCGGCGACCAGATGTGCTCGCGAGTCTCCAGATCGAAGCTGAAGATGCCGAGCTGCGCCGCCTCGGCGGCGAGCCGCAACTGATCGCTGCTTTCCTGGGCCGCCTCGGCGGCGAGCCGCAACTGATCGCTGCTTTCCTGGGCGGCAGTCATGGCCTGGCGCAGCTCGTCGATGTCGGTGGCCGTAACCAGCCAGGCCTCGACACGGCCGCCGATCCGCAACATGGAAAAGTTGAGGCGATGCCAGATCCAGAGGCCCTCCGGCCCGCGCAGGCGCAGCTCGATCTCGAAGTCCTCCGGGTGAGCCAGGGCCTTGCGGGTCGCAGCCCGCAGGCGCGGCAGGTCGTCGGCGTGAAGGATCGCCTCCTCGCGGCTGGCACGGTCCGGCAACTCGAGGACGCCGCCGGCAAACGCCCGCATCGCCCGGTTGTAGTAGAGCGCGGGGCCCTCGGGGCGCACCATCCACACCTTGTGGGGCATGGCGTCGAGGGCCGCGCGCAGTTGCGCGTCGCTGGTGGCGGCGATGCCGTCCGGGATTTTCATGGCCAATCGCCTAGCACCGGTCGCTTGTTCCTCATAGCCCGCTCCGCATCCCCCGGGGGCCTGAGAGGAAGCTTGGTAACCAGGGCAGCCGGATGGAACACCGCCGCGCCCGACGCGCCGCCGCCAAGCATCTGGGCAGGCCGGGCCGGGTTTGCGCATCGCGCCTATGCGTTGCGCGGCCCAAGGCGACGCTGACAAGGTGCCGGCGCGCCTGTAAGACAGGCGGCACCGCAATTTCGTGCAGGACACAGCGCGTGCAGGACAAGGCTTTGCAGGACGGACCCCGGCTTGGAGGCAAGCTGCTTCACCACGAGGACCTGGAGATCGGCAAGGCGTACGATTGCGGCACGCGAATCGTGACCAAGGACGAGATCCTGGCCTACGGCCGGGCCTACGATCCCCAGCCGATCCATGTCGACGAAGAGGCCGCCAGGCACACGCTGGTTGGCGGCCTGTGCGCTTCGGGATGGCACACCTGCGCCATCATGATGCGCCTCGTCGCCGACGGTGTGCTCAATCGCGTGGCCTCGCTCGGCTCGCCGGGTGTCGACGAAGGGCGATGGATGGTGCCGGTCCGCCCAGGCGACGCCGTTCGCTGCACCTATACGGTGCTCGAGAAGCGCAATCTCAACTCCCGCCCCGACATCGGCATCTCCAAGGTGCTGGTCGAGCTCCTCAATCAGAAGGGTGACGCGGTCGCGAACTGGCGCACCAACCAGCTGACCCGCCGCCGCCACCCGGGAGCCGCCGCGGCAGACCAGAGGCCGAGGCCAGAACGCAAGGCGATGCCCACGCATTGGGACGATGCGTCCGCCGAAGCCAGCCCCCTACGCGCCGATCTCTGCTTCGAGGACCGGCAGGTCGGCGAGATGACGGACATGGGCCGGCACACCTTCACCAGGGACGAGATCGTCGCTTTCGCGCGCCAGTTCGATCCCCAGCCCTTCCATCTCGACGAGGCGGCCGCCAAGGCCTCGCTGTTCGGCGCTCTGTCAGCATCGGGCTGGAATACGGCGGCACACGCCGTGCGCGGCAACATCACCTCGCGCCTGATGGGCAACGAGCAGGCGCGCGCCAAGGGCATCAAGCTCGCGGCCTACGGGCCCTCGCCCGGGTTTCGCAACCTGAGCTGGCCGCGGCCGACCTACGTGGGCGATACCGTCGAGTACCGCGGCCGCCTGGCACAGAAGATCGACCTCAAATCGCGTCCCGACCGCGGCATCATCGCCACCGACATCCAGGGGCGCAACCAGAAGGGCGAGATCGTGTTCATGGTGACCTCGCAGATTCTGGCCGAGCGCCGCGAGCTCTATCGGCCATCGTGACCGGTGGACGCGGGGGCGGATTGCTGGTGCGCCAAGCGCAACTCTGTTTTCTGAACAAGGGGGAGAGCCATGGATTTCGGCTTGCATCTGGGCACCCGCGGCGCCGCCGCGGACCCTGACAACCTCGCTGCCCTGGCACAGCATGCCGAAAGTCTCGGCTTCGCCTATCTCGGGTTCAGCGACCACGTCGTGATCGGCCGCAGAGTGGCCTCGCGCTATCCCTACAACGAGAGCGGCGACTGGCCCGCCGTCAGCACCGGTTTCTGCCTGGAGCAGATCACCTGCCTTGCCTACGCTGCGGCCGTCACCCGGCGCATCCGGCTGCTCACCTCGGTGATGGTGGCGCCGCATCGCCCGGCCATCCTTGCGGCCAAGATGCTGACGACCGCAGACGTGCTGTCCAAGGGCCGCGTGACGGTCGGCTTCGGCGTCGGCTGGATGGCGGAAGAGATGGCGGCGCTGGGCTCGCCGCCCTACGACAAGCGCGGTGCCGCTTCCAACGAGTACATCGAGGCGTTCCGCGCGCTTTGGACCCAACCGGAGCCGGCGTATGCGGGTGAGTTCGTCTCGGTGCGCGACATCCTCTTCGAGCCCAAGCCGGTGCAGAAGCCGCACCCGCCGATCTGGGTGGGCGGGGAGGGTTCCGCCGCGCGTCGCCGGGCCGGCCGGCTCGGCGATGGCTGGTATCCAACCATCCGCAACCCCAGGGAGCGGCTCGATACGCCCGCAGCGTTCGCCACCGCCCTGGCCGATGTGCGCCGCCACGCCGTAGCAGCCGGGCGCGACCCCGCCACCCTGGATGTCGCCATCTTCGCGCCCAACTATTTCCTGGGTGAGCCGATGAAGGGCAGCGACGGCAAGCGCATGCCGTTCACCGGCCCGGCGCAAACCATCGCCGAGGACGCGCGCGCCTTCCGGGATGCGGGCGCCAGGCACATCATAATCGGCCTGGAGAGCAACAGCCTCCCCGACCATCGCGATCGCGTCGAGCGCTTCGCGCGGGAGGTTATCCCTCTCGTAGGCTGAAGACCTCGCGATCGCTTCGCGGGATGCGGAGGCAGGGTGCAAGCGTATTGCACCGAGGCGCCGCAGAGCGGTGCAATACGGCTGACGCCTATTGCACCCTAACGTGTGACCCCGCCGCGGTGATCTAACCCTTGGCCTTCAGCGACTTGTAGAGGTCGAGGGCTTCGGCGGGCTTGGCCCTCCTGTGCACGACGGCGTTGACCGCAGAGATCATCGCCCTGGGCGCGTCGGACTGGAAGATGTTGCGGCCCATATCGACGCCGGCCGCACCCTGGCTCACGGCGTTGTAGGCCATGGTCAGCGCCTCGAGCTCGGGCAGCTTCTTGCCGCCGGCCATCACGATCGGCACGGGGCAGGAAGCGGTGACCGTCTCGAAATCCTTCTCCACGTAGTAGGTCTTGACGTACTGGGCGCCCAGCTCGGCGATGATACGGCAGGCGAGGCGGAAATACTTGGCGTCGCGCACCATGTCCTTGCCGACGGCAGTGATGCCCATCACCGGCATGCCGACGCGCAGCCCCGCGTCCACCAGCTTCGTCATGTTGTGCACCGAGCGCGTCTCGTGCTCGCCACCGATGAACACCTGGATGCCGACGCCGGCCGCGTTGAGGCGCACGGCATCGTCCATGTCCATGGCGATCTGCTCGTCCGACAGCTCCTCGCGCAGGATGCTGGGCCCGCCGCTGGCGCGCAGCACCATCGGCTTTTGCGACTCCGCCGGAATGAGCGAGCGCAGGATGCCGCGCGTGCAGAACAGTGCATCGCACTCCGGCAGCAGCGGCACGATGGAGAGGTCGATACGCTCGAGCCCCGTGGTGGGTCCCTGGAAGTAGCCGTGATCGACCGCCAGCATGACGGTGCGCCCGCTCGCCGGATTGAACGTGCGCGCCAGCCGGTTCTTCATGCCCCAGTCGAGCTGGTGCGAGCCCTTCAGGAAGAAGCCCGGCGCCTGTTGCGGCCGGTCGGCCTGGTAGCGTTCGCCTTCCTTGTCGGCTTCGGGCATCGTCACACCTCTGATCTGCGCATGGTCCCGGCTGCCAACGCCGGATAGGCTGGCGGCTAGCCGGGACGGACCTGCCCGGTGCCGCGCACGATGTACTTGAACGTGGTGAGCTGCTCCACCCCCACCGGACCGCGCGCATGCAGCCGCCCGGTGGCGATGCCGATCTCGGCGCCCATGCCGAACTCACCTCCGTCGGCGAACTGGGTCGATGCGTTGTGCAGGACGATGGCGCTGTCGAGCGTCGTCAGGAACCGGTCCGCCGCTGCCTTGTCACTGGCGACAATGCAATCGGTATGCTGCGAGCCGTACTTGCGGATGTGGGCAACGGCGTCGTCGACGCCCTTCACCGTTTTCACCGAGATGATGGTGTCGAGGTACTCGGTGCTCCAATCGGCCTCCGCGGCCGGCTTCACGCGCGGATCTGCCGCCTGCGCCGCGGCGTCGCCCCGCACCTCGCATCCGGCCTCGATGAGCGCCGCGATCAGTGCCGGCAGGTGTGCAGCGGGAGCGTCCGTATCGACGAGCAGCGTCTCGGTGGCACCGCACACACCGGTGCGCCGCATCTTGCCGTTGACCGCGATGGCCTTGGCCATATCGAGGTCGGCGCTGCGGTGGACATAGGTGTGGCAGATACCTTCCAGGTGCGCGAACACCGGCACCCGCGCCTCCTCCTGCACCCGCCCCACCAGGCTCTTGCCGCCGCGCGGCACGATCACGTCGATGGCCCCGTCGAGGCCTGCCAGCATCATGCCGACGGCATCGCGGTCGGTCGTGGGCACGAGTTGGATGGCGTGCTCGGGCAGGCCGGCTGCCCGCAAGCCACGCGCGAGGCACACCTGGATGGCGCGACTGGTGTTATGGCTCTCCGAGCCGCCGCGCAGGATCGCGGCATTGCCAGCCTTGAGGCACAGGGCTCCCGCGTCGGCCGTCACGTTCGGCCGGCTCTCGTAGATCACGCCAACGACGCCGAGCGGGACCCGCACGCGCTCGATGACGAGGCCGTTGGGCCGCGTCCATTCGGCCATGACGCTGCCGATGGGATCGGACAGGGCCGCCACCTCCTCGAGGCCCTTGGCCATCGCCTCCACCCGCTTGGGGTCGAGGCTCAGGCGGTCGAGGAAGGCGGCCGTGGCGCGGCCTTCCTTCACGGCCGCGAGATCGCGCGCGTTGGCCTCGAGGATGGTCGCCGTCTGGGCGCGCAGCTCCGCCGCAGCATCAGCGAGGGCTGCATTCTTGGCGCCGGCCGAAGCCACGGCCAGCGCGTGCGCCGCCGCGCGCGCCTGGCGGCCGAGGGCGGCCATGGCCGAGCCGACGTCGTCGAGCGTCTCGGGGCGCGGGGTGGCGCCGGCCTCGGGAACGATCCCTTTTGCCTTCCTGGCGCGATCGGAGGTATGGGCGCGTTGGGCGGATGTTTTGGTCATGTTCGACTGCCTGGGGACCGCCACGCGACCATAGGCCATCCCGCAGCGCTCGTTCGATGGCTCATTTACGCTTTGCTCAGCCCCGGCTCAAGACCATGTCGTCGCGGTGGACCAGCGCCGCACGCCCGGCGAAGCCCAGGATGGCGGCGATCTCGCCTGTCCGCTTGCCGATGATGCGTGCCGCGTCCTCCTGCGCGTAGGCGACGAGCCCCCGTCCGAGCTCGCGCCCGTCGGCCGCCCGGATCACGACCGCATCGCCGCGCTCGAAGGCGCCGCCGACGCGGGTCACGCCGGCAGGCAGCAGGCTCTTGCCCGTCAGCAGCGCCCGCTCGGCCCCGGCATCGACCTGCACGTAGCCCTTGGGCTCGAGCTGGCCGGCGATCCAGCGCTTGCGCGCGGTCACCGGGTCGGAAGGCGCCAGCAGCCAGGTGCACGGCGCGCCCGTCTCCAGGCGGCGCAGGGGATGCTCGACAGCGCCCGACGTGATGACCATGTGCGTGCCGGAGGCGAGCGCGATCTTGCCGGCCTCGATCTTGGTAATCATGCCGCCGCGCGACAGCTCGGTGCCGGCACCGCCGGCCATGGCCTCGATCTCGGGTGTGATGTGTCGCACCTCGGGCACGAGCCGCGCGGCGCTGCCGCTGCCCGGCGGCGCCGTGTAGAGGCCGTCCACATCCGACAGCAGAACCAGGCAGTCGGCGCTCACCATGCTGGCGACGCGGGCGGAGAGCCGGTCATTGTCGCCGTAGCGGATCTCGGCGGTGGCGACCGTGTCGTTCTCGTTGACGACCGGCACGGCGCGCTCGGCGAGCAGCGTGTCGATGGTCTGGCGGGCGTTGAGGTAGCGGCGCCGCTCCTCGGTATCCCCCAGCGTGAGGAGGATTTGCGCGGCGGCAATGCCGCGCGACCGGAAGACAGCCTGATAGGCGCCAGCGAGCGAGATCTGCCCGACCGCGGCCGCCGCCTGCGATTTCTCGAGCTCGAGCGCGCCCTTGGCGAAGCCCAGCAGATGCCGGCCGAGAGCAATGGCGCCCGAGGAGACCAGGATCACCTGCCGCCCCGATCCGACGAGCGCCGCCACGTCGTCGGCGAGAGTCGCCAGCCAGGCCGATTTCAGCTCGCCCGTGGCGCGGTCGACCAGCAGGCTCGAGCCGATCTTGACCACGATGCGGCGCGCCCGCGCCCACTCCCGGCGGGGCTTCGCGCTTGTCTGTGGCTGGGCGACGGACTGCATGTTCGCACGTGCGGCTTTCAGGCCGCATCTCCTACCAGGAAAGTGCCTGGCGAGATAGATCGAGGCTCGGGCGATCACGGTCGCCGTCCTGCGTTGAAGCCACAACGCAGGCGATCTGGCTGGCGGGGTCGGCTCGTGGTAGATTGGCGCGATGCGATGGACCTTTGCGCCTTGCGCCGTGCTTGCCGCAGCGATTGCCGTCGCCGGGACGGTTCAGGCTGCGGAATCCTTCAAACACAAGGGCAAACACAAGCGCGGTTACGCACGCGCTGCACCCGAGGCACCGCGCGACGGCGAGCGCTACCGGCCGGGTCTCGAGCCGGCCTGGTATCCGCACGACTCCAGCGTCCTGCCCTTCGGCAGCAAGCTGTGGTGGGACCAGAAGGCTCGCGAAGGCGGCGGCACGCGCGACTGAGCGGCGCAGGCCGTCGGGCCCGGCCGGGCACCTTCTCGCCATTCGGCCTACGCGAGTTTGGCACTGGCGGCTCACGGTTCATTGCAGGGCTGTGGTGCCCTTGGCCCGTCCGGGCCGGCTTGTTTATGGCCGGTTCTGCCAATAAACTTCTGCCACTGGGCGAAAAGTCCCATCCAAGACGTTCCACATGGGAGGAAGCAGAATGGCTCGTTTCACGCGCCGCAAATTTCTCAAGGTTTCCGGTGCGGGCGCCGTAGCGGCGAAAGCCGGCGGCATGGCCGGCATCCTGGCCACCGCTCGCGCTCCCGCCTATGCACAGACAACGACCGTGCACTGGCTGAAATGGAACGACTTCGTCCCGGCGTCCGATCAGCTCCTGCGCAGGGAGATGCTGCCGGAGGCCGAAAAGGCGCTCGGCATCAAGATCAATTTGGAGACTGTCAACGGCAACGACCTGCAGCCGCGCGTGACCGCTGCAATTCAGGCTGGCACCGGGCCCGACCTGATCATGGCGTTCAACAATCAGACCTACCTCTACGGCAACAGCGTCGTCGACATGACCGAGATGGCGGAGGAGCTGAGCAATAAGGAAGGTGGACTCTACAAATACGCCCGCTCGATCTGCAGCGACGGCAAGATGTTCTTCTCCATGCCGTGGGCGGTGATCGGCGGCATGATCGCCTATCGCAAGTCGTGGTTCGAGGAGGTGGGAATCACCTCGTTCCCCGACACCTGGGAGAGCTACCGCGAGGCCGGCAAGAAGCTCAAGGCGAAGGGGCGCCCACTCGGCCAAACGCTCGGCCACACCTTCGGCGACGCGCCGGGCTTCACCTATCCCTACATGTGGTCGTGGGGCGGCAAGGAGGTCGAGGCCGACGGCAAGACGGTGGCGATCAACAGCAAGGAGACCATCGAGTCGGTCAAGTTCATGACCGCGTTCTGGAAGGAAGCCTGCGACGATGGCGGCCTGGCCTGGGACGACACCAACAACAATCGCGCCTTCCTGTCGCAAACCATCTCGGCCACGCTCAATGGCGCGTCGATCTACATCGAGTCGCTGCGCAACCCCGACAAGTACATCACGGAGAAGGGTGCGCAGATGAAGACGGACATCCAGCATGCGGCGCTGCCCAAGGGCCCGGCCGGACAGTTCGGCTTCCACCTGCTGCAGTCGCAAATGCTGATGAAGTATTCCAAGAACCAGGACGCGGCGAAGAAGTTCCTGGGCTGGATCCACACCGAGGCCAATTACGAGAAGTGGTTCCTCTCCCAGAAGGGCTTTGCCACGCCGTGCACGGCCAAGTGGGAGCAGCACAAGCTGTGGAACGAGGACCCGGTGATGACGATCTACAAGGTCGCCGCCCGGCTCGGCCAGGCTCCGGGCTTCGCGGGGCCGCCCAACGCCAAGGCGGCCGAGGTGCTTACCAAGTACATCATCACCGACATGTACGCCAAGGCCGTGCAGGGCATGCCGGCCGAGGACTCGGTCAAATGGGCCGAGGGCGAGCTGAAGAAGGTCTACGGCTGAGACTGGCCCTCCCTCTCCCCACTCAGGTGGGGAGAGGCATTGGAGGAAAGATCAGCGATGGCGACCCAGGCAATCTCGACCCGCTTCGGCGAGGCACCGCCGCCAAGACGGCAGCGGCTGCTCGAGGACGAGCGCTGGCTGGCGTTCGTGCTGCTGGTGCCGACCATGGTCCTGCTCGGCATGTTCATCGCCTACCCGTTCATGCGCGGCATCCTGCTGTCGGTGACCAACTCGCGCGTGGGCGTGGCAGGCGACTTCGTGGGCCTCGCCAACTTCTACAAGATCTGGAACGACAGCATCTTTCGCACGTCAGTCTACAACACGTTCCTCTACACGGCGGTCACGACGGTCTTCAAGCTGGGCCTCGGTCTGTGGCTGGCCATGCTTCTCAACCGCAACTTCCGCGGCAAGGCGTTCACGCGGGCCTTCATCCTCCTGCCGTTCATCATCCCGACCGTGCTGTCGACATTCGCCTGGAAGTGGATGTTCGATCCGACCTTCAGCGTGCTGAACTGGCTCCTCTATCATCTCGGCGCCATCACCGGTCGCATCAACTGGATGGGCGATCCGGACCTCGCCATGATCTCGATCATCGTCGTCAACATCTGGCGCGGTGTGCCGTTCTTCGCCATTAGCCTGCTCGCCGGTCTGCAAACCATCAGCCCCGAGCTGAATGAGGCCGCCGCCATCGATGGTGCCAAGCCGTGGCAGCGGTTCCGTTACGTGACCTGGCCGCTGTTGCTGCCGGTGACGATGGTGGTGGTGCTATTCTCGGTGATCCAGACCTTCGCGGACTTCCAGATCGTCTACGTGATGACCGGCGGCGGGCCGGCGAATGCCACGCACCTGTTCGCCACCTACGCCTACCAGATCGGCATCGGCACCGGGCTGCTGAGCGAGGGTGCCGCCATCTCGCTGGCGATGTTCCCGGTGCTGCTGCTGGTAGTCGTCTTCCAGCTCCTCTACATCCGCCGCGTGGAGACCCGCTGAGCCATGATCGAAGGTGCAATCTGGAGGCGATGGGTCTTCTTCTACCTCCCTATGACGTTCTTTCTGGTGTTCCTGCTGTTCCCCTTCTACTGGATGATCATCACCTCGGTGCGGCCTGACGGCGAGCTCTACCGCCCCTGGAACGCGGTGAACTACAACCCCTTCTGGACCTGGAAGCCGACCCTCGACCACTTCCAGTACCTGTTCGAGGAGACCCTGTTCTCGGCGTGGCTGTGGAACACGATGTTCATCGCACTCGCCTCCACGGCCATCTCCCTGGTGTGCGGCGTGTTCGCAGGATACGCGCTGTCGCGGCTGAACTTTCCCTTTGCCGGCAGCCTCGGCACCGGCATTTTCATCACCTACCTGGTGCCGCAGACGCTGCTGTTCATCCCGCTGGCCGAGATCATCCGCAACTACAAGCTGGGTGATACGCCCTGGTCGCTGATCCTCACCTACCCGACGTTCCTCATCCCGTTCTGCACGTGGCTAATGATGGGCTACTTCAAGGCGGTGCCGAAGGAGCTCGAGGAGTGCGCGCGCATCGACGGCGCCTCGCGCTGGCAGGCCATGCTCTACATCATCATCCCGGTCGCGATCCCGGGCATCCTGTCGGCCGGCATCTTCGCCTTCACGCTGTCGTGGAACGAGTTCATCTACGCGCTGGTATTCCTGTCGTCGCCTGCACAGAAGACCGTGCCGGTGGGCGTGACGTCCGAGCTGATCCGGGGCGACGTGTTCTTCTGGGGACCGCTGATGGCGGGCGCGCTGCTGGGCTCGATTCCGGTGGCGATCGCCTATTCGTTCTTCGTCGAGCACTACGTGTCGGGGCTGACGGGCTCGGTAAAGGGATGACGAATTCCCTCTCCCCGCAAGAACGGGGAGAGGGAGAATTGGAGTGAAAGTCGTATGGGTCAGGTCGTCCTCAAGGACATCAACAAGTTCTATGACAGCGTCCACGCCGTCAAAGACGTCAACCTGCAGATCCGCGACAAGGAATTCGTCGTCTTCGTCGGCCCGTCGGGCTGCGGCAAGACCACGACGCTGAGAATGATCGCCGGGCTCGAGGCCATCAGCTCCGGCGACATCTCCATCGACGGCCAGGTCGTCAACAATCTGGCGCCCATGGACCGCGACATCGCCATGGTGTTCCAGAACTACGCGCTCTATCCGCACATGAGCGTGTACGACAACATGGCTTTCGGGCTGAAGATGCGCAAATTCGACAGGAAGGAGATCGCCCAGCGCGTCAAGGAGGCGGCTGACATCCTGGGGATCGGCGAATACCTCAAACGCAAGCCGCGGCAGCTCTCCGGCGGCCAGCGCCAGCGCGTCGCCCTCGGCCGCGCCATCGTGCGCCATCCGCGCGTGTTCCTGTTCGACGAGCCGCTGTCCAACCTCGACGCCAAGCTGCGCGTGCAGATGCGCGTGGAACTCAAGAAGCTGCACCTGCGCCTCGGCACCACGGCCGTCTACGTCACGCACGACCAAGTCGAGGCCATGACGCTGGGCGATCGCGTCGTCGTCATGAAGGACGGCGTGGTGCAGCAGGTGGGTGAGCCGCTCGAGCTTTACAACGCGCCGGCCAACCGGTTCGTGGCCGGCTTCATCGGCTCACCGGCGATGAACTTCGCCACCGTGACGATGGCCGACGGCAACGGCCAGGTGACCGCAAAGAATGCGGGCCTCGAGATCGTGCTTCCACCCGCACAGGCCGAACGCCTGCGTCCGCATGTCGGCAAGCAACTGACGCTCGGCATTCGCCCCGAGAACCTGCACGTGGCCACCGGCGCCGACCCCGTCGGGCTCACGTTCCCCTCCAAGGTCGAGGTGGTTGAGCAGTTGGGCTCGGAGATCCTGCTCGACGTGCGCGTCGGCGACGACAACATGGTCGCGGCCGTCGATCCGACCGTGCGCACCAAGGTGCAGGAGCAGTTGCGGCTGGCCGTCAACCCCGACCGCCTGCACTTCTTCGACGCCAAGACGGAAGCCGCGATCTGAAGAAGGTGCAGCACGGGCGTCCGGGCCGTCCGGGGGATGACATTTGCATCGGTTGCGGACCGACACCACCTTTGTCGGATCGAGAGCCGACGGACGCATCCCATGCCAGGCGAATTCCAGCGCTACACGCGAGCCGAGCTCCTGGCGGACAACTGCGTGCATGTGACGGGCGTCGCCCTCAGCCTCCTGGCGGCGGGCGCACTGATGGTGGTCGCGTTGCGCGCGCTTCCCGCCGTCCCGGCCGCCAGCCTCGGCGTCTATGCCTTCGGCATGGTGGCGGTGTTTGCCTGCTCGGCTGCCTACCATCTCGCCTCGCGCGTGCGGCTGAAGGCGATCCTGCGGCGCTTCGATCATGCCGCCATCTACGTGAAGATCGCCGGCACCTACACGCCCTTTGCCGTCAAGATGGGGGACGCCGCCGGTCTGGCCCTGCTCGGGGCCGTGTGGGCCATCACCGCGTTCGGCGCGACCGCCAAGCTGCTGTGCCCCGACCGCCTCGTGCGGACCTCGTACGTTCTCTATCTGGTGCAGGGCTGGGCGGTGCTGGCTGCGCTCGGCTCTCTGATACCCGCCGTATCGGGTCGCGCCCTCATCCTGCTGGTGGCCGGCGGGTGCCTCTACACGGTGGGCGTCGCGTTCCACCTTTGGGAGCGGCTGCCCTACCACAAGGCCATATGGCACGGATTCGTGCTTGCCGCTTCTGCATGTCACTTCGCCTCGATCGTGGAGGCGCTCGGGCTGGCCGCCCTGTAGCCCGACCGGCCGGCACGAACGCAACGGGCGCCGCGATGGAGCGCGGCGCCCTCTTCGCACCGCTCGACCGCGAGACCGGCAGATGACCGTCCCATCCGTTGGCTCCGGGCGCGCTTATCTGATGGGCTGCGGGCTCGTGGTGCTGGGCGGGCTGGTGCTCAGCCTCGGCGTGCTTTGCATCCGCGGGGCCTCCGCCAGCGATGCCTGGCAATACCTGTTCTGGCGCGCGCTCGGGTTCGGCCTCGTGCTCGCATTCGTGGCGGCGCTGCGCCATGGCACGAGCCCGCTGGCGCAGATCCGGTCGCTCGGCCGCTTCGCCTGGGTGTCGGCACTCGCCATGGTGGCGAGCCAGGTCTGCTTCGTGGCGGCGATGAAATCGGGAAGCACGGCAGAGGTGTTCTTCCTGATGTCTCTGGCGCCGCTCATTGCGGCCGTGCTTGCCCGGCCGATTCTCGGAGAGCGCATGGGCGGCCTGGGCATGCTCGCGATTGCGGTTGCGCTCTGTGGCGTGGCCCTGATGAGCGGGCTGAACGCAAGACCGGACGGACTGCATGGGGCGCTGTGGGAAGGCGATTGGACGGCGCCCGTGCTCGCGCTCTGTACGGCTTTCACGTTCGCCCTGTACTCGCTGGCCACGCGCGGCGCCCGCCGGGAGGACCTGGACGCGGCGCTGGTTGCGGTCGGCATCGTCACGACCGCCGTCAGTGCCGCCGTGATGTTGTGGCTCGGGCTGCCGTTCGCGGCCAGCCTGGGCGATGCAGCCCTCGGGTTGCTGCACGGCGGCGTCATCCTGGCGATCGGCCTCGTGCTGCTGGCACGGGGCTCGCGGACGGTGCCGGGCGTCACTCTCGTCATGCTGGCCCAGGCGGAGACGGTGGCCGCGCCGATCTGGACCTACCTGGTGTTCGACGAAACGACGACGATGTCCGTGGTGGCCGGTGGCGCTCTCATTCTCCTCGCCGTCATCATGCAGGCCTCCGACGGCGCGCGCCGCGATAGGGGACGCGGCGCCGCTGGAAGATCCCCCGCCTGACGCGTTGTTCGACCGGGAAGCGCCCTACGACCGCCGCTGCACCACGAAGCGTGCGGCCGCACGCAACACGTCAGCGTCGGCGCCGAAGAGTGCCAGCGCCGCGACCGCCTGCACTTCCAGCGCGCGAAGCCGCTCGCTCGCCGCCGGCACGCCCAGCAGGGCGACGAGCGTCGCCTTGCCCGCGTCCTTGCGTGCAGCCTTGCCCATGAGCGCGGCGTTGCCCTCGCTATCGAGCAGGTCATCGGCGAGCTGGAACGCGGCGCCCAGCAAGGCGCCGAACGACGCCAGGGCCCGCCGCTTCTCCCGCTCCGCGCGGCCCAGAATGGCCCCGGCCTCGCAGGCATAGCGGATGAGGGCGCCTGTCTTCATCGCCTGCAGGCGCTCGATATGGGGGAGGTCGGCACTGGCGGGGTGGCCGAGTTTCTCCGCCTCCAGGTCCAGGCATTGGCCCCCGGCCATGCCCGCTGCACCGGCCGCGCGAGCTAGTCCGGCGACGAGCTCGCAGCGCACCTGGGCATCGGGGTGGGCTGCCGGGGAAGCGAGGAGCTCGAACGCCAGCGTCAGCAGGGCATCGCCCGCCAGCACGGCCGTCCATTCGTCGAAGGCCTTGTGCACGGTGGGCTTGCCGCGGCGCAGGTCGTCGTCGTCCATGGCCGGCAGGTCGTCATGCACGAGCGAGTAGCAATGGACGCACTCCAGCGCCGCCGCCGCCTCGAGCGCGGCCTCGTCCTGAACACCGAAAAGGCGCGCGCTCTCCAGCACCAGGAACGGACGCAACCGCTTGCCGCCGCCCAGCGCACCATGCCGCATGGCCGCGACCAGGCGTTCCGGGCTGCCGGCACCGGCCATTTCGTCGAGCGCGGCGGTCAGCCGCGTTTCCACAAGCGCCGCAGCTTGCGTTAGCCGTTGGCTGAAACCCATGTTGCGCCCATATGGCGTGGAGGCTACCGATCTGACGGCGCGCCGTTTGCGCGCCTTTATTTAACTGTCCGGTTCGCGAGGCGAAAGGACATCGATTCCAAGGGAAGCGGCGTGGACGAGCGCGCTTACGGCGGTGGTGAGGCCGGGGGCAATCCCGGCGGCACCGTCCATAGCTCCGAGCCCGAGCTCCCCAAACTCTTCGCTGCCTCCGATCCGCCCCGGCAAGCATGCTTGCCCCTGCTGGACGCCCAGTTGCCGCGAGCGGCAGGCGGCGGAGCGGGAGCGGTGGCGGCGCTGCTGGCCATCGACGGATACGGACATGAGGCGCGGCACGCCGATCATGCGGAGCCCGCTGTTCCGCCGCCAGAGCCTGCGGAGCCCGTCGCGCAAGTGATACCGGCCCCTGAGCTGACGGCGCCTGCTGGCGTGGCGGCGGAGTTCGCAGCCCAGCCCTTGGCGCCGGTCGAGCCTGTTGAGGCCGAGGCCCATTCCGACGAGGCCGGCCTGCCGGGCCACATGGGCGAAGCCGAGCCCGGTGCGGCGGCGGGTGCGCTGGAGAATGGTGCGACCGACGAGCCTGCCGGCGGCGTCGAGGCGATGGTCACTGTGGCCCGCGATGCGGCCCCGCAGAGCCAGCCGCTCATAGAAGACGGCGACCTCGCGCCGGCTGCCCTCGATTCCACCGGCCAGCCGCTCCTCACATATCCGGATGAGCTTCCACAGCCCGGCGCCGGCGAAATCGCCGGCGTCAATGAGGTTGGGATCGCAGCCACCGCCCCGGCATCCGAGGCGTTGCCGGGCGCATCGCCGACCCTTGACGATGCGGCGTCGCCAACGGCTGTGCCGGCCCCGCCGGAACAGGCCGAGGCTGCCACCGGGCAACCGGAAGCGCCGGGCGGAGAGAAGCCCGATCCGGAGCCGGCGGTGTCGCGGCCGGTGCCCATGCCGCCGCTGGAGACGGTTTCTCACCTGATCCCGGAGGTTCAACGGGCGCCGGTCGAGAATGCGCCGGCCCTCACCCCGTCCGTCGCGCCCGTGCTGCGGCCATTTGCGCCCGAAGCAGCCGCGCCTCGCGAGGCGGTATCGCCGGTGACGCCTACCCCGCCTCCCACGTATTTC
>DATFCC010000304.1:0-4682 GCA_035253505.1 Hyphomicrobiaceae bacterium | reverse complement strand
CGACCTTCCAGTTGACCTCGGTGGCGTAGGCCTTGGCCACCGCGTTCTCGCACACGGGATCGAGCCCGGCGTCCAGCATCTGGGCGACGCGGAAGGTCTGCGCCCGCGCCGTCTGCCACATCATCTCCATCTCGGCCAGCTTGTGCGAGACGGCCTGGAACTTGGTGATCGGACGCCCGAACTGCTCGCGTGTCTTGGCGTAGTCGAGCACGTGATCGAGAATGCGGCGCGTGTTGCCGACACCGTTGGCGGCGAGATTCAGCCGCTCGACATTGAGGCACGTCATCAGCCCCTTCCAGCCGCTGTTCTCGGGGCCAATGATGCGGTCGGTGGGCAGGCGCACGTTTTCGAAGAAGCAGTGGTTGGCCTCGGTGGTGTGGCGTCCCAGCGCACTCAACCGGCGGATGGACACACCCGGCAGTTTCGTGTCGACCAGGAACATGCTGATGCCGTCGTAGCCGCGGCCCGGCTTGGTCTTAGCCACGACAACCAGGTTGTGCGCTACGTGCGCCGCGCTGTTGTAGATCTTCTGGCCGTTGAGGATGTAGCCGTTGCTTTCGCGCACGGCGGCCAACTCGATGCCGGCAACGTCGGATCCGTGATCCGGCTCGCTGAGGCACAGGGCGAGGCGCATGTCGCCTGAGATGATTTGCGGCAGCACCTCGCGCTTCATCTCGTCGGAGCCGTGTAGCGCGATGTGCATGCCGGCATAGATCACGGTGATGCCGTAGGCCTGGGCGATGCCGCCGTAGTGATAGCCGAGCGCCTCGCCCAGCACGGCGAGGTCCATGTAGCTGCCGCCCATGCCCCCGTATTCGGTCGGGTACATCAAACCCATGTAGCCGGCCTCCGCCAGCGCCTTGTGCGCCTCGAAGGGATACTCGCCCGCCTTGTCGAGCTCGCGGATCCTGGCGGGCGGCAGCACGCGGTTGAGCAGCCCGAGCACGCTGGCGCGCATCTGCCGCTGCTCGTCGCTGAAGCCGAACGTCAGGTGCGCGTCGCTCATGGCCCCGTCAGGTCCTTGATCAGCGGGCGCACTTCTGCGGCGAAGCGCTGGAACTGCTCGTGGCGCCGCTCGTAAGGACCCACGAGATCGAGGCTCAGGTGGCGCACCCCGGCGGCGTGGAACGCGCGGATTTTCTCGGCCACCTGCGCCGGCGTGCCGATGGCGCCGTAGCGCTCCGTGGCGGGGCGCATGTTCATGGCATAGCGAATGCTGAGCGACTCCGCCGCTTCGTCCAGGGCCCGCTCGTAGCTGTCGCCGATGCGGGTGAACATCAGGTGCGCCGTGCCGAAGCGCTCGATCCTGCGGCCGACCTCCTGTGCCGCAGCTTCGATGGTGGCCAGCCCCTTGGCGAACATCCCGGGTGACACGGCATAGGAGAACCAGCCGTCGGAAAGCCGCGCGGCGCGCCGCAGGGCGGGATCGGAACGGCCGCCGAACCAGATCGGCGGCCCGCCGGGCTGCCGCGGCACCGGCGTCATCTTCACGTCCGCAAATTTGTAGAAGCGGCCGTCGTGGCTGACCTTCTCGCCGGTCCACAGCTTGCGGATCACCTCGACGCCCTCGCCCAGGCGCGGCCCGCGCTCGTTGATAGGCACGCCACAGCCCTCGTACTCCTTGGGAAACTCGCCGCCGATGCCGACCCCGAATACGAAGCGCCCGCCGGTCAGATGGTCGAGGGTTGCGATCTGCTTGGCGACCGGCGTGGGATGCCTGAGCGGCAGCAGGAACACGGCGGTGCCGAACATCAGCCGCTTGCTCACCACCGCCGCCTGCGCGATCTGCGTGATGGGGTCGAGGAAGGGAATGGCGAAGGCGACGTGATCGCCGCACCAGAAGGAGTCGAAGCCCAGCCGGTCGACCTGCTCGACGGTCTCAACCAGCTCGTCGAGCGTCGGCATCCATGGGCCGGTCGCCGGCTCCGTGCGCCGGAGCATGGTGTTGACGCCGATTTTGAGCGTATTGTCGAGGGGAAGCGCCATTCGCCTATCGTCCTCCCTGTGCGGAGCCCGGGCTCCCGTTGGGTCGACAATAGCGCGCGTCTTGGTTTTGAGAAGCTTCGACAGGAGGAGGACAGCCCAGTGCGCTTGCAGAACAAGATCGGGATCGTGACGGCAGCTGCATCCGGCATGGGGCGCGCGGGAGCGATCCGGTTCGCCAGGGAAGGCGCATCGGTCGGCGTGGTGGACGTCGACGGTGCCGGTGTCGAGGCCGTGGTCGCGGAAATCAAAAAAACCGGCGGAAAGGCGCATCCAATCGTCGCCGACCTGACCCGTGACGAGGACTCCCGGCGCATTGTGCAGGAGACCGCGCGGGTGTTCGGCGGGCTGGATTTCGTCTGGAACCATGTCGGGCATCCGGGGCCGGCGGCGATCGAAGGCATCGACATGAAGGACTACGACCTCGCCATGACGCTGAACCTGCGCACCGTGTTGATCACGACGGAGGCGGCCTTGCCCGAGTTGCGCGCGCGGGGCGGTGGTTCCCTGCTCTTCACGGCGTCGACGTCGGGGCTCAGCGGTTCACCCTTCTCGCCGGTCTATTCGGCAGCCAAGCACGGCGTGGTCGGCTTCGTGCGCGCGCTGGCAAAGCGCTACGGGAGAGAGAACATCCGGGTCAACGCCGTCTGTCCGGGGCCGATCGACACGCCGATGCTGCGTGTGTTCGTGGCGCGGCCCGACCAGCAGTCCACGCGCGGCATGGACAAGGAGCAGCTCGTGCGCCAGCGCGGCGGGCAGAATCCCCTCGGTCGCACCGGCCAGCCGGAGGAGATCGCCAACGCTGCGCTCTTCCTGCTCTCCGACGAGGCATCCTTCGTCACCGGAGCCGCGTTGGCCGTCGACGGAGGCGCGACGGCCTAGCCGCGCTTGGTTGCCACGGCACAGTGGAACGCGTGGGCCTGCATCAGCAGGCCTTCACCCGCTGCGGCAGCGCGGGCGGCGTTCCACGTGGCCGTTTCCTCGGGCGACAATTGCGACAGGACCGGGTCCTCGCGATAGCGCCAGATGGGTCCATCTGGCGCGTCGAGGGTGACGAGCGCCTGGAAGGCGCGCAGATCGCCAAGCCCGGCGCGTTGCATCCGGCGATAGAGACTGGCATCCGCCACGCCGCCCGGACTGATCGACAGCGGCGGGACCATGGCCTTCGCCTTGAGCTCTGCGGGCAGCTCGAGGTTCCACCATTGCGCCATGTCGGTCGCCCGGACGACAAGACCGATGCGGGCACCCGGCCTGGCGACGCGGACGATCTCAGCGATGGCCGCATCGGCATCGCACTCCTCCAGCATCGTCACGGAGTAGACATGGTCGAAGGTGCCGTCCGCGAACGGCAGGGCAAGGGCGCTGCCCGGCGCGAAGCGAATGCGCTGACCGAGATCGCCGGCCAAGGCCGCCGCCTCGCGCAGCAGGAAGCGGTTCACGTCGACGGCGTCGATGCGCGCCTCCGGGCCGAGCCGAGCCGCCAGCGTCCGAACGAGCGCGCCTGATCCGCAGCCGACCTCGAGGATGCGGCCGCCGGGGCTCGGCGCCATCAGGTCGACCAACGTGCGGAACATGGCCTGGTAGGTCGGCGCGCTGGCGCGATCCTCGAGCGCCGCCACGCCGCCGATGTGCGGTCCACCCAACTGGATCACCGTGAAATGGCGCGTGAGTTCCGGCAACGCCGGCTCCCACTGCGAGGCAGCCAGGAAGAGCGGCAACAAGACCAGTGCCGGCCCGCGGCCGCTGACGGTGAAGCTGAGCCCGGCGTGCGTGCCGCTCTTTCCCGCAAACGCCTTGTTCGGCTCGCAGCGCACCCCGGCGCATGCGGCGGCCGGCTGGCGCGTCGAGAGGAACTCCGACATCCATCGACCGATATGCTCGCACCGGTCGGCGACCACATCGGACCAGCCCGCGGGGTCGTAGCCATCGAGCACGCGCCGTTGCGCCTGCGGCAGGCGCTCCTTCGCGCGCAATGTCATCTGGGCGCTCAGGCCCAACTCGCCGGATATCATCAGGAGCCGATCCGCCACGCGAGCGAACGGCCGGGCGTCGAGGCGTGTCGGCACGCACAGCACCAGGCCGGCGATGCGCTCGGGATGCTCCTCGGCCAGCCCCACGATGTCGCCCGGCACCTGCGTGGCGAAGTGGGCCACCTCCAGCCTTAGATGATCCAGCAGGGAAAGCAGGCGCTCGACCGTACGCATTTGTGTTTCCCGCATCGTTGCGCTGGTCGCGCAGCATGTCCGCGCGACCGGCCCCTTGCAAGGGCGCACCCACTGCGGCACGCCATCCATGCCGCAGGCGCGGTTGCGGCGGGTGTCGGCCGGTGACATCGTGCGAGGCGAATGGATTGGTCGCGGAGTGGAACGATGAACCTCGGCAGGATCGGCGTCTGGGCAGGCCTGGACGGCATGACGGCGGCACAGGCGCTCGCCTTCGCGCAGCGTACGGAGAAACGCGGCTACGGCGTGCTGTGGACCCCCGAGAGCCGAGGCCGCAATGTCCTCGTCAATGCAGCCTGGCTGCTGTCGGGCACCGCATCGCTCGTTATCGCCACCGGCATTGCCAACATCTACGCGCGCGATGCCATGGCCATGGCCAACGCGCAACGCGGGCTGAATGAGCAGTCGGGCAACCGCTTCCTGCTCGGCCTTGGTGTCTCGCACAAGCCGATGGTCTCGACCATGCGCGGCCACGCC
>DATFCC010000303.1:0-13492 GCA_035253505.1 Hyphomicrobiaceae bacterium | reverse complement strand
GGTTGGACAGCTCGTCGACGTGGAAGACGGCGGCCGAGGCGCTGGCAGCCGCCGGCCCACGGGCCTGCGCGTATGCCGCCGCTCCGTATCCCGCAATCCAGATGAGCCCTGCCGCAGCTACGTGCGCGGCCGTCCCTGTGGTTGCCGGCATCCCAGCCTCCCCCGTTCTCCTGCAAGGAGGCACTGGCCGACGCGGGCATGCCTGCGCCCCGTCCCCGTTCCCCCGTGGCGCATGGCTGCATGAGTTGCAGCCGCACCACGTCGCGCAGAACACCGCGGGAGAGCGGGTCGAGGCTACGCGGCGGGTCGTCGCGGGTGCGTCAAGAAAACGCAATCAATTCCGGAACTTTTCTCGATGAGCGAATACGCGGTGGTAATTGATGCAACTCCTGGTCGCAGAGCGTGTGCAGCCCGCTGTTTCTCGGGCTCGCATCGGCACGTGTGAATGTGCTATTTACGCACATTAATGATTCCGACGAAGCGCGTCGCATTTCACAGGCAAACGGGGGCAAGAAATGGCTGGGCGAAAGAGAAATGCACCGCAGCGGCGCTCGCGTGCGGCGCGGAACGACGCCGATGTCGGCGCAATCGAAACCGACATCGAGAGCGTGTACGGATTGCCTGAGGGCTCCGTCCGGATCGTCGATCCTACGACCGGCCGCAACATCCGCAATGACGCCAAGGTGAGGACCCTGCGGCGAAAGTCAGGTGGCTAGCACGGCGGCCTGCCTGGCCGGTTGTCCCTGAGGGCGCGCGAGATCCGGGGGCATGGCCTCGGCAGCGAGGAGGCGGACGGCATCTGCCAGCGGCAGAACCTGCTGCTGCTGCACGCCGAGCCGGCGCATCGACACCGTCCTCTCCTCGGCCTCGCGCTTGCCGACCACCAGCATCACCGGCACCTTGGCCAGCGAGTGCTCGCGCACCTTGTAGTTGATCTTCTCGTTGCGCAGATCGATCTCGGCGCGCAGGCCGGCGGCGGCGAGTGCCGCCCCCACCTCGCCCGCGTAGGCATCCGCGTCGGACACGATGGTGCACACCTTCGCCTGCACGGGTGCCAGCCATAGCGGCAGGTGACCGGCGGTGTTCTCCAGCAGGATGCCGGCAAAGCGCTCCATGGAGCCGAAGATGGCGCGGTGGATCATGACCGGCGTCTTCTTCTCGCCGTCGGCGTCGATGTAGAAGGCGCCGAAGCGGCCCGGCAGATTGAAGTCGACCTGGATGGTGCCGCACTGCCAGTCCCGGCCGATGGCATCGCGCAGCACATACTCGAACTTGGGGCCGTAGAAGGCGCCCTCGCCCGGGTTGATGCCGGTCTTGATCTTGCCGCCGGCCTCCTGCGCGATGCGCTTGAGCACGGCATCCATGGCGGCCTCGGCCTGGTCCCAGGCCGCGTCCGTGCCGACCCGCTTCTCGGGCCTGGTCGACAGCTTGATGACCACCTGCTCGAAGCCGAAGTCTCGATAGATCGACAAGATGAGGTCGTTCATCTTGTAGCACTCGTCCGCGAGCTGCGCCTCGGTGCAGAACACGTGCGCATCGTCCTGGGTGAAGCCGCGCACGCGCATCAGGCCGTGCAGGGCGCCGGACGGCTCGTATCGGTGCACGGTGCCGAACTCGGCCACCCGGTAGGGAAGCTCACGGTAGGACCGCAGCCCGTGCTTGAAGATCTGGATGTGGCCCGGGCAGTTCATCGGCTTGATGGCGAACTCCCGCTCGTCCTCGGTCACCGTGGTGAACATGTTCTCGCGGAAGGTCTCCCAGTGGCCGGAGGTCTCCCACAGCGACTTGTCGAGGATCTGCGGGGCGTTCACCTCGCGGTAACCGACGGCGTTCTGCCGCCGGCGCATGTAATTGATGAGGTTCTGGAACAGTTCCCAGCCCTTGGGGTGCCAGAACACGACGCCGGGTCCCTCCTCCTGGAAGTGGAAGAGGTCCATCTCGCGGCCAAGCTTGCGGTGGTCGCGCTTCTCGGCCTCCTCGAGCTGCCTCAGATAAAGGGCAAGCTCGGCATCGGTTGCCCAAGCCGTGCCGTAAATGCGCTGCAACTTCGGCCCCTGGGCATTGCCGCGCCAGTAGGAGCCGGCGAAATGCGTGATCTTGAACGCCTTGCCGACCTGACCGGTCGAGGTCATGTGCGGCCCGCGGCACAAGTCGAGCCATCCGCCCTGCTTGTAGATCTTGATGTCCTCCCCCTCGGGGATGGCATCGACCAGCTCGACCTTGAACAGCTCGCCCTTCTTCCGGAAGTAGTCCTTGGCCTGGGCGCGGCTCCAGAGCTCCTTGGTGAAGGGCGCATCGCGATCGATGATCTCGCGCATCCTGGCCTCGATCCTGGCGATGTCGTCGGGATGGAACGGCTCCTCCTTGGCGAAGTCGTAGAAGAAGCCATTCTCGATGACGGGCCCGATGGTGACCTGGGTCCCCGGCCACAGCGACTGCACGGCCTCGGCCATGACGTGAGCGGCATCGTGGCGGATCAGCTCCAGCGCTTCCGGATCGGTGCGAGCGATGATCTTGACGGAGGCATCCGCATCGATGGGGTCGGCGAGGTCCGCAAGGCGTCCGTCGAGCTCGATGGCCACGGCCCGCTTGGCGAGCGATTTGGAAATGCTCTCGGCCAGCGCCTTGCCGGTGGTCCCCTTGGCAAGGGAGCGCTTGGCGCCGTCGGGAAATGTAAGGGTGATGCTGCTCATCTGCTCCTCCGCTCACTCGCTGCCAACCAAGCAGGTAAGGTGGATGTCATATGGGAGCAGAAAGGGCGGCCCCCAAAGGCGCCAGCTTTTGCCTCCGCCCGTGCCGGCATGTCAAGCCGCGGGCACAGGTGCGGGCGATCTGCGGAGCAATCCGACGGGGCTATCGAGGTTGCAGGCGGGGCATCCTGTGCTAGGCTCGCTCGCGTGCGGACGATCAAAAAGATCGAGAGGCGAGACTGGCAAGACCAACCTGTTAGTCTGAAGCTTCGGGGAGAGTAGAACGTGCGTCCGACCTGTCGTACCGCCGCGCTCGGCTTCGCGGCGCTTCTGGCGTTGCCGCTGCTGGTTCTTGCGAACAACGCGCCGGCCCAGCCCGCGCCTCCGGCCTACACGCCGCCGTCGAGCGTGGTGAAGATTCAGGCGACACCCGTCCAACCCAGACGCCCCGTTCAGCCGCCTCTGAGCCGGCAGCAGTTCAACGACCGCATCAACCAGAACACGCTGACGATCATCTCGGGCAATCCGAACGGCACATACCTGTACCTGGCCTTCGACATGTCGGCAGTGCTCGACTCCGGCAACGACCTGCGCGTGCTGCCCGTCATCGGCAAGGGCGGCTACCAGAATGTCGCCGACGTGCTCTACCTGCGCGGCGTCGATCTCGGCATCACGCAATCCAACATCCTGAGCTACCTGAAGAAGACCGGCGAGCTCGGCGCCAACATCGACGCTCGGCTAACCTACATCGCCAAGCTCTACAACGAGGAGATGCACGTCCTGGCCGGGCCGGGGATCAACAGCATCCAGGAGCTCAACGGCAAGCGCGTGAACTTCAGCGATATCGGCAGCGGCACGCAATTCTCCACGCGTCTGATATTCGATCTGCTGGGCATCAAGGCGCAGGAGGTCAATTTCGACCAGGCGGAGGGCTACCAGCGGGTGAAGTCGGGCGACATCGCGGCCACCGTCCTGATCGCCGGCAAGCCCACCGGGTCGTTCGGCAAGTTCAAGCTGGAACCCGGCATGACGCTGCTGCCCGTCCCCTACGCCGAGGTTCTCGAACAGGACTACTTCCCCGCGAAGCTGACCAACGACGACTATCCCAATCTGATACCCAAGGGCAGCGCGGTGGACACGGTCGCGGTCGGCGCGGTGCTCGCCGCCTTCAACTGGCCGGCCGGCTCGGATCGCTACCGCCGGGTGGCCCTGTTCACCGATGCGTTCTTCTCGAAGTTCAAGGACTTCCAGAAGCCGGCTCGGCACTCCAAGTGGCGCGAGACCAATCTTGCCTCCACGCTCAAAGGCTGGCGGCGCTTTCCCGCTGCCGAGGAGTGGCTGGCGAAGAACGCGGACCGCCTGAGCACGGCGAGCGTCCCGTCGGGCATCGACCCGGCGGTCGTGCGCACGCAGGCCGCGAAGGCTGCTCCAAACGATCCCTCCGAGCAGGAGCGCCTCTTCCAGCAGTTCATGGAGTGGACCAAGTCGCAGAAGCGTTAACCCACCGCGGTCTATAGAGCGCGCCGGGTGCCGGCCGCCGTGCATGCGCGGAAAGCACCGGCCAGGAGAAGGGAGCAACGTGTCCGGGGTCGCCAACACGAGGGTAGCGGCGCAGCCGTGCCGGCGCGCCCGAGCCGTGTTCCTGGCGGCCCTGGGTGTGGCGATGCTGGCAACCGAGCCGGCGGAGTGGACCGCCCCACCGCCGGCCCGGGCTCAGACGAGCCCGCGCGTGACCGTCCCTTCCGCGATCGCCGCCGAGCCCGCCAGCCAGGCGCCGTTGGCGATCCGCGTCGACCCCACCGACGCCATTCCCCGCAACAGCTTCCTGCGCCTGCGTGGCCTGCCGCCCACGGCGGCCCTTTCGGAAGGCTATTCGATTGCCCCCGGCACGTGGGCGGTGCCGCTGGCCGCCTTGCCGGATCTCAAGATCATGCTCCCCGCGGGCGCCTCGGGACGCGCGCAGATCGTGGTGAGCCTGGTCGCCATCGATGGAGCCGTGCTGGCCGAGGCGAGCACGGCACTGTCCATCTCCGCAGCCTCCAGGGCCGAGCGGGCGGAGGCGCCACGCAGGGCGCCCGCACCCACCACCATCATGCGCGCCGGCGTTCCCGAGGGCGCCGAACGCTCCGCGCCCCCGCCGGTGCCGGTCACCCGGCCGAGCCATCCCGAGGAACGGGAGCGGGCCTTGCGGCTCATGAAACGGGGCGACGAGCAGATGGCCGAGGGCAATGTTGCGGCCGCCCGGTTGTTCTACGAGCGCGCGGCCGATGCCGGCCTCGCGCAAGGCGCCATGGCGCTCGCCGCGACCTATGACAGCGTCGAGCTGGCCAAGCTGCAGGTGCGCGGCATACCGCCGGACGTGAAACAGGCGCGGCGCTGGTACGAGCGGGCCAAGCAGCTCGGCGCCGGCGACGCCGACGCGCGTCTGGCGCGGCTGGGCGGCGGCTGAGCACATTGGATGCGCCGCACGTACCCGACCCGGCCCTACTCCCGCGGCACGTTCCGGTCGCCTCGCACGCGCCATCGTCCATAGCGCCACGGAGCCAGCCGGTGCCGCTCCCCCCGGATATCCGGCACCGGGTCGAAGCCCGAGCTGCCCCAGGGATGACAGCGGCAGATGCGCGAAGCACCGAGCCAGGCTCCCCGCCATGCGCCGTTGAGGTCGATGGCATCGATGGCGTACTCCGAGCAGGTCGGCAAGTGGCGGCATTCCCAGCCGATCAGAGGTTTCAGCGTCCAGCGATAGGCGTGAATGGGCGCCTTGGCGGCCGCTTTGGCGAGGCTGCCGAGCATGCTCCCGCTCCCATGCTCATGCAGGGATGCCGGCCTCGGCTCAAGCCGAGGCCTGCGCCTCTGCCGGCGCGGCGTGCTCGGCCTTGGTCAATGCGGCCTCGACCGCATCGAAGACCAGCAGCGTGGACGCGTGCCGCGCCCTGTAATCCTTGACGGGCTCCAGCACCGCCAGATCCGCCCAGCGGCCGGTCGGAGGCGGTCCGCCGGCCTTCAGCATCTTGCGCATCACCTCACCGACCTCGCGCAGCTCGGCTGCGCGGGTGCCGACGATGTTGCGGCCCATCACGGACGCCGCCGCCTGCCCGAGCAGGCAGGCCTTGACCGTTTGCCCGAACCCGGCGACCCGATCGCCGTCGAGCTTGAGATCGACGGTGACCGTCGAACCGCACAGCTTGGAGTGCGCGGTCGCGCTGGCGTCTGCATCGGCCAGCCGCTCCGCCCGCGCGATGTTGGCGGACAGCTCCAGAATGCGCTGGTTGTAGATCTCGCTCAACTGCGTCATGCGATTGCGCAAAGCCTCATTCGGGTTCTCGCCGGCTTTCTTGCCCGGGCTGTGCCAACGTACTATATCCCCACCAACGCAGGGATGGCACCGCCGAGCCATTCAATGGCGGTATGCCTGAACGCATATTGCGTCTGCAGCCGGGGATTTCAACGCCCGGCGCAGGCGCAAGAGGCAACTGGGGCGCGAAAAGTCGCAAGCGGTCTCCCGAATTACACCCATACGCGAAGCGAGCCGGCACGATCATGAACGACATAGCGTCCCGCAAGGGCGCCATACCGCTGAAGCCCCCTCCCCGCCGACGGCCGACCCAGGCGGAGGCCGAGGAGGCGGTCCGCACCTTGATCGCCTGGGCCGGCGACGACCCCCACCGCGAGGGCCTGCGGGATACCCCGCGACGCGTCACGGGCGCCTACGAGGAGTACTTCTCGGGCTATCGCATGGACCCGGCCGAAGTCCTCAAGAGAACCTTCGACGAAGCCGGGGGCTATGACGACCTCGTGATGCTGCGCGACATCCGCGTGGAGAGCCACTGCGAGCACCACATGACCCCGTTCCTGGGTGTCGCGCATGTCGCCTACCTGCCCAAGGGGCGGATCGTCGGCATCTCGAAGATCGCCCGCGTGGTGGAGATTTTCGCCAAGCGCCTCCAGACCCAGGAGACCATGACCGCGCAGATCGCCGATGCCATCGAGGCCGCGTTGATGCCGCGCGGCGTGGCGGTGCTGATCGAGGCCGAGCATCAGTGCATGTCGATGCGCGGCGTGCGCCAGCCGGGCGTGCGCACCATCACGACGCGCTTCACCGGCGCCCTGGAATCCGACGCCAGCTATCGCGACCGCTTCCTTCAGATGGTGCACGGCCCCCGCGCGTAGGCGGCGCTCGGTAACCCGCTGCCGCGGTAGAGCAGGGAGATGCTCCCGGCATCCACCGCGGGCTTGGAGAGTTGCATGGCCGCCGACCCGCCGTCGTTTGCCGCACGTGGCGCCACCGCCGACATTGAAGGCGGTCTCACGTTCCAGCCCCGCTTCGATGCGGACGGCCTGATCCCGGCCATCGTCACCGACGCCGGCTCGGGCGAGGTGCTGATGTTTGCCTGGATGAATGCCGAGGCCCTCGCCCTGACGCTCGAAACCCGCCACGCACACTTCTGGAGCCGGTCGCGTAACAGGCTCTGGAAGAAGGGCGAGGAGAGCGGCAACGTTCTCACCGTGAAGGAAGCGCGGACGGACTGCGATCAGGACGTCGTCTGGCTAAAGGCGGTCGTGGCCGGCGATGGAGTTGCCTGTCACACCGGCGAGCGTTCCTGTTTCTATCGCGCCCTGCCGCTGGGCGAGCGCCCGGCACCCGACCGCCCGATGCGCCGCGCTTAATCCTTTATTGACTTCTCCCTGTCGCATCACGCCCCCCATCCGCGATGCTTGCGGCCATGCCCGCCTGGCACGCCTCGAAGGCACCCGTTAATCGCTCCGTAGCGTCCGTTTAATCCCTCGCCGGTATGGTTGACGGTACGGAGCGAAAGAAGCGCTCAGGCTGCCTGCGGCCTTAGGTCGTTTGTTTGTGCGTTGGGTCCCGGCAATGGGTGAGTGCAGAATCGGATTGGCGCTGGGGGGCGGTTCGGCCCGCGGATGGGCGCACATCGGCGTCCTGCGGGCGCTGAACGATGCCGGCATCTACCCCGACATCGTGGTCGGTACATCGATCGGCGCCGTCGTCGGCGGCTGCTATGTTGCCGGCGAACTCCCGGCCCTGGAGCGTTTCGCCCTCAATCTCACGCGCCGCAAGGTTCTCGGCTTCCTCGATTTCAACTTCTCCGGCTCCGGCCTCATCAACGGCCAGCGCCTGTGCGACGTCCTCGACGACCGCCTGCGCGGCGTGTCCATCGAGACCATGGACAAGCGTTTCGTTGCGGTTGCCACGGAGATCGGCACGGGTCACGAAATCTGGCTCTCGAGCGGGCGCCTGGTGGACGCCATGCGCGCGTCATACGCGCTGCCGGGCATCTTCCGGCCCGTTTCCATCAACGGCCGCTGGCTGTTCGATGGGGCCCTCGTCAACCCCATCCCCGTCTCGGTCTGCCGCGCGCTCGGCGCCCGCTATGTGATCGCCGTCAGCCTCGCCGCCGACTCGTGCGGACGGGGCACCGTCGTCGCCCACATGGATCAATCGCCCCCCGAATTGGAGGCTGAGGTCGAGCCCGAGCCGCAGTCCGGCGTGCTCGCGCGCAACGGCCGCGCCGTCAAGAAGCTGCTGCAGAGGCAGATCTTCGGACGCAGCGACCACAGCGGACCTGGCATCTCGCGCGTCATGATGGAAGCCTTCAACATCGTGCAGGATCGCATCGCCCGCTCGCGTCTCGCCGGCGATCCTCCCGACGTCATCATCCAGCCGCGCATGCCGGCTTTCGGCCTGTTCGACTTCCATCGCGCGGAAGCGCTGATCGAATGCGGAATAGCCGCGGCCAGGCGCGAGATCGACGATATCAAGCTCGAGATCGCGGCACGCCGCGGGCCGGTGCGCATGCCCCTGCAGATGGCTTGATCCGAGGAAGCCTCGCTCCGGCCGGCGCACGCCGTCCTCAGCTATGCGCGATGTAGTCGCGCATAGCGGTCGCTTCCATCTCGACCTCGGCGATGTGATGCTTGACCACGTCGCCGATGGAGACGATGCCGACCAGCGCACCGTCGGCGACCACGGGCAGATGGCGGAACCGCCGCGCGGTCATCATCGCCATCAGTTCCTCGAGCGTGTCGCTCTCCTGACAGGTTATCACCTGACGCGTCATCGTCCGCGACACCGGCTGCACCAGGCAGTCTGCGCCGCCGGTCGCCAGCGCCCTGATCACGTCGCGCTCAGAGACGATGCCTTCCACCTCGCCTCCGGCGCCGACGATGACGATCGAGCCGATGCGCTTGGCGGCCAGCTTGTTGGCAATCTCGATCAGCGTCGTCTCGGGGTGCGCGGTGGTCACCGCCCTGCCCTTCTGCCGCAGAATTGCAGACACGTTCATGTCCATACCTCCGATCCGTTCGCAACTACGGACGGGGCGACAGCACAGGGCGCGCGCCCTGCCGGCTGCGCTCCGCCGCCATTGTCCGGCGGTTTGGCCTACGTCTTAAGTCGAATAGTCGGAGACTTTGGCGGCCGGCGCAAGGCACCTATTCCGCAAGCGCAGCATCCTCCTGCCGAGGAGGGTTGTCGAAGAAACCATAGAGCAGGAGCCCGGCGTAGAAACCGCCCAGGTGCGCTTCCCAGGCGATGCCAGCTGCCTCCGTCAGCCCCGCGGCACCCCATGCCAGCGCGAAGTTGAGAACGGTCCAACCCGCGATCGCGGCGAGAATACGCCGGTCGCGCAGGGTCTGGGCGAGCGTCATCAGCGGAATGGCGCTCGCGTTGGCCAATGCCCTCGGCCCGCCCTCGTCCATGCCTTTGAAGAGGAAGCGGAACGCTGCGCCCATCAGACCCGAGATGGCACCGGAGGCACCGATGACGAAGATCTGCTCGGCGCCGTTGATGGCGAGATAGAGCAGCGCCCCGGCCGCTCCCGACATCAGGAAGAACAGCAGAAAGCGCAGCCAGTCCGTGCGGCGGGCGACTGGCGTGCCGAACGCCAGCAGCCAGGCCGAGTTGATGATCAGATGCGTGCTGTCCCCGTGCACGAACTGGTGAGTGAAGAAGGAGGTGAAGGCGGCGATGTCGCCACCCGGCAGGTCCGCTGCCGCTCCCGTCTCGCGTGCAGGAATGAACGCCAGCATCGCCGTCAGCCGAAGGCTTTCCTCAGGCGGCAAGGCCCAGCGCAACAGGTGGACAGCGACGAAGCTGGCCAGCAGTGCCAGCACGACGCCCGGCACATTGAAGATCGGTTGTCGATGATCCAAGGCGGGCCGCGCTCCGGCGCGTTCGTGAGAAGGCAGCCGCTAACACGGCTCAACAAACGCTGGCAACCCTAACGGGGGGAAACCAGTTCCGCGGCGGATCGCCGGCCCGCCGTCCGCCCTGGCTGGCATGGAGGGTGCTCCGCTTCGCCGCACGCCGCCTGTCGCCGTCCCATTTCGGCACATTGCAGCGTGGGTAGGCCGGCACGACCGGCGAGAGCGGAGCAGGACAGGCAGCGAGGAACCGAGGGGGATGCACCCGACGCTACACACGCTCTACGGCTATTGGAACGAGGTGCGCTCCGGACGCGTCGCCCCCCAACGCCTGGAGATCGAGCCCTCGCACATCGCCGGCATCCTGCCCGAGACGTTCATGCTCGAGCGTGCCGGCGCGCGCACGTACAATTACCGCCTGGCGGGCACGCGGCTGTGCGAGCTGTTCGGCTCGGAGCTGCGTGGCAGAGATTTTCTCGACGGCTGGCCCGAGGGCGACCGGCGGGTGCTGGCCGGCTATCTCACCACCATCAGCGAGCAAGGCGCTGCCGCCCTCCTCACGTTCGACGGCCTCATCGATACGCGTCACCGCGTCGAGCTTCAGGCGAGCCTCCTTCCGCTCCTGCACGGAGGCAAGATCGTGCGCATCATCGGCGCCATGGGGACGACCTCGGCGCCGCATTGGCTGGGATCGGAGCCCCTTCTCAGCCGCCACCTCAAGCGGCATCAGTTGTTGTGGCCGGACGGGCGGCCCCATGCGCTCGCGCTCAAAGCCGCCCGCGGCGCTCCGTTCCAGCCGGCCATGGCGGCGTCATCCGAAACGCTTGCGGTCAAGAGCGAGGCGCCGCGCCTGCGCGTCGTCGAGGGCGGACGCAGCTCCGGCAAGCCGGATAAGCGCTGACAGCGGCCGCCCGTCATCCTGAAATCATCGCCCGCCGGTCGCCGCCCACCTCCCGAAACGAGGCATACGTTCAATCTTCTTTAAGTCCGAGGCCGGCATAGTCCGGCCATGGCGTGGGGGCGGCGAGCCACGGATGAGATGTGTCCGGCGGCGAACACCGTCACACGAATCCCGACTGCGGGCAGGAACTGAAAAAGGGCCGGAGTGGTTAAGCTCGCGTAGGTGAGTAGACGGCAATTCGAGACGAATACGCCGCCAATTTGGCGCAAAGCGCACGCCGGCCGCTCAGCAAATCGCAGAACCTGTGTCGTAAATTAGCGGTGCTAGTTGAGGGCGGCATGAAACGAGTAGGCGTGACAATCCTGGCGGCGGTGCTTTGCGCGCCCATGGTCTGCGGACAGGCGCTGGCCAATCCAGCCGGCCTGCCGAAGGACCAGGACCGCGCCTCGCCCTACATGCGCGTTTTCGGGGTGACGCAGCCGCCGTACGGCTTCGTGCAATTCTGCGAGCGCATGCCCGACGAGTGCCGGCAGGGCCCGCCGGAGGAGCAGCGTTTTTCTGCCACGCCGGAGCGCCTGAGCGAGCTGGATGCTATCAATCGCGCGGTCAACCGCGAGATCGCGCCGGCCACCGACATGGAGATCTACGGCCAGGCCGAGTACTGGACTTTGCCCACCGCGCGAGGTGATTGCGAGGACTACGCACTCCTGAAGCGCAAGCGGCTGATTGCACGCGGCTGGCCTGCCAGCTCGCTGCTGATGACCGTGGTGCGCGACGAGAAGGGCGAGGGCCACGCCGTGCTGACGGCGCGCACGGTGCAGGGCGACTTCATTCTCGACAACAAGGTCGACGAAGTGAAGTCGTGGAACCGCACGCCTTACGAGTTCGTGATGCGGCAGTCCTACCTCAACACGCAGATCTGGATGTCGCTCGATCCCAACGAGGGCCTATCGGGCCTCGCGATCTCCGGCGTCCGGGCCGCGCCGCGCCGATAGACGACGCGATCGCCCAACGCGCTGCCGGGAGAAAAGGGCAACCGCCCACGTTGCGCCGTCTCCACGAGGCGACTCTGGGCTCAGACGTCCTCCAGGTCCAGGTCCAGGATTGCCATCTGGAATTGGTAGCAGAGCTCGCCGTCCTCGTTGTCGACCGTCAGCGTGCCGACGAAATCCTCACCGACGTATACCTCCGCCGAATCCTTGATCTTGGGCCGCGCGCGCACCGACAGGGTCTTGGTGCCGAACACCTTGCGCATGTACGCCTGCACGCGCACCATCTCTTGCGGGTTCACTTCGGGGTTCTCCTAGCCGCCGCAGCCGCAGTCATCGGGCAGCAGTCTCTGGTCCATCGTGCGCGCGGGCTCGGGGCAGCCGGCGGGTCCCACCACCTTGGCGGGCACGCCCGCCACCGTCGTCTCGGGCGGCACGTCCTTGAGCACGACGCTGCCCGAGGCAATGCGGCAGCAATTGCCGACCTTGATGTTGCCCAGCACCTTGGCGCCGGCCCCGATCATGACGTTGGCACCGATCTTGGGATGCCGGTCGCCGGTTTCCTTGCCCGTGCCGCCGAGCGTCACGCCCTGCAGGAGCGAGCAGTTGTCGCCGATCGCCGCCGTCTCGCCGATGACGATGCCGGTGCCATGATCGAGCATGATGCCGATGCCGATCCGGGCCGCCGGATTGATGTCCACGCCGAAGATGCGGGAACTCTGGCTCTGCAGGTAGAGGGCGAAGTCGCGCCGCCCGAGCTTCAGCAGCTCGTGTGCGAAGCGATGCGTCACCAGCGCGTGGAAGCCCTTGAAGTAGAGGAGCGGCTCGATGTAGCGGCTGCACGCGGGATCGCGATCGTATACGGCGGCCAGGTCGGCGCGGAAGGCGCGGCCAAGCTCGGGGTGATCGACGAGCACCTGATCGAACATCTGGCGGATGAGGCCGGCGTCGACATCGGAGTGGTTGAGGCGCTGCGCAAGCCGGTGGCAGACCGCATCCTCGAGCCTGCGCTGGCTGAGGATGGTGGCATAGATGAACCCACCGAGCGCCGGCTCGCTGCGCGCGGCCTCCTCGGCCTCCTGGCGCACTTCCTCCCAGATCGGGTCGACGGTGGCGATCCCGGCCCTCTGGGCCGAGCGCGATGTGGGTGCCATGTGCGCCTCCTCGGCGGAGCGATGTCAGGACGTGCGCAAAGCACGTAATGAGGGCCACTGGCCAAGTCAATGCGAAGCTGCAACACCGCCCCGCGAACGGGTCAGGAGGCGCCCTTGCCCTCGGACTCGATCTGCTGCACCGCGGTGTGGAGGAAGTCTGCCAGGGCCTTGCGCAGCTCCGTGTCGGCGATGGTCACGCCCTTGCCGCTCAGGTCCTGCTTGAGCTTGCGAAACACGTCGTCGTCGCCCTTCTCCAGCAGGTCGGCCTTGCGCACGGCCTTGACGTAGTCGTCGACCTCGGCACCGGAGAGGCCCATCTTGCCGGCCGCCCATTGCGCGATGAGGCGATTGCGACGGGCTTCCGCCTTGAACCGGAGCTCCTGATCCAGGGCGAACTTCTTCTCATAGGACTTTTCGCGTTCGTCAAAGGTGGTCATGGGTTACTCCCTCCGGCCCTGGATGTTCGCTACATGTTCCCTGCTGGCAGGCGTCCGGCCTGCCATATCTGATCGGGCCGGGGCCATCAATCAAGGCCCTGGCAGCGGCACAGGCCCCACTTTGGGCCTGTGCACGGCCTGGCGTTAAGATTGTTTC
>DATFCC010000302.1:0-6144 GCA_035253505.1 Hyphomicrobiaceae bacterium | reverse complement strand
TGGAGAGAATCGTCCGCGGCAACAAGCTTAACCCGCATGCCCGCGCGGAAGCCTGGCGCACCGCCGCCGGGCGCGACGCTGCGCCGATGCCGAGCTCATGAAGCCTGATGCGCGGGCGTTGCCGGCATTGCCGATCGCAGGAGCGCCAGCCGCGCCTTCCATTCGCCGGCCGGCTCCATCGTCTCCAGCAGCCGCACCTCTCCCGCGCTGAGCAGTGCCACGGGCAGACCGTCGCGGTAGAGGACGCGATTGCCGGTGAGGGCCGCGAGCTTTGGCCCCGGCGTCAGGATGCCGGCAAGGTTGAGCGGATCGGCACCTGACACGGAAACGAGCGCGTCCGAGGAGGGCTTGCGCCTAACCTCGCGCAGGGCACCGATGGCCTCTGGCAGGGCATACTGCTCGCCGGAGAAGCCGGCGATGAAGCGGCCGCCGCGGATCTCGCCGCGCCGTTCGAGCGTGCGGTACACGCGCAACAGGTCTCGCCATGGCGGCAGCCAGGGTGCCTCGCGTTCGAGCAGCCGCCAGAACACAACGCCGTACCTGCGCAGCAGCGTGCGCGCCAGATGCTCGATCGCCTCGGGTTGTCCGGGCGCTCCCGTTTCCGGGCGAGGGATTCGCCGCACCAGCGCCCAGCGACCGGCACCATCCATCGTGAAAGAGGACGTGCGCCGGCGGCGGCGCGCACCCGTGATGGGCTGGCGGCGGTCCGAGGGCACCAGCAACGCGCGCAGACCTGCGAAGCTGTCCGAGGTGACGAGGCCGAGCGCCACCAGCTCGGCCAGCGCCTCCTCGAGCTGCGTCCGCAGCAGACCGCTGCCTGCCGCCAGCTCATCGAAGAACGACGCGCCGTTCTGGCGCAGGAAATCGGCGACCTGGCGGGCGCGGGGGCTCGGCTCGGGCGCGTCCGCCCTCATCGTGAGCGACGACCACAAGGGGGCATGCGGCCGCGCCAAAAGCGTGATCGGCGTGGTGCGCACGGGCGCCGCGCGCCGCTCCGTGCCGTTGCTGCGTCCGCTGCGCGGGCCGAGGCGGCTCCACGTGATGCGCCCGGCCAGACACAGCTCGTCGAGCCATGCCGGATCGTATCCCGCGAGACGGGCCGGCAAAACCTCCGCCTCCCAGGCGGCGGCCGGAGCGCCGAAGCCCTCGAGCTGCCCGACGATATCCTCCAGCGCGGCCGGCCCTTCCATGCGAGCGTCGTCGGCAACGCGCTGCCAGCTCAACAGGAAGCGCAGGAAGTCGCGCGCGGCCACCGGCTCGATCTCCGCCCGCAGGCGCTTGAGCGTGTAGCCGTGAATGCGTGCGAGCAGGCGCCGCTCGCACCATTCCTCCTCCTGGGCGCCCGGCGTGAAGCGCCCGCGCATGGCGAAGCCTTCCGTCTCGAGCGCGATCAGCGCAGCCGTGAGCTGAGATCTCTCCACGCCAAGAGGTGCTGCAAGCGCGGCCTCCGTGACCGGGCCCTGACCCTCCAGCCGGCCGCGCACGATCTCCACCAGTGCCTCCTCGGGAGACCAGGCGCGCTGTGCGTGCGCGTCTGGAGCCGCAATGGCAGGGTCGATCGGCGCGTCGGGCCAGAGAGTGCGAAACTGTGGCAGACGCTCGGCAGCGATCCAGATGGCGCCGCCCGCCAGACCGAGCCGCGCGGATCGCTTCTCGGCGGCTAGCTCGGCTAGCCAGCCGGCCCATCCGTTGCCCGCGGCGACCTCGGATTCGGTGAGGAAGGCGAACCACACCAGCGCGTCGTGCAACTCGTCACGGTTGCCCGCGTCCGGCCAGGCTTCCGCGCGCACCCGCGCGACCGCGTCCGCATCGAGCCGCCCCAGATCCGCCGCCGTATCGGCGTCGAGCCAGCGTCGCGCCATGACGGCCTGGGTGCGACGCTCCTCCAGGGGCGCATCGTCCAGGAACGCGTAGGGCCGAGCCGACAGCACCTCGAGCGACAGCGGCGACGGCTCCGTGAGATCGCGGCCGACCACGGCGATGGCTCCGGACTCGACCCCCTTGAGCAGCCGCTGCAGGCCCTCGATGTCCATCGCATCGTTGAGGCAGTCGTCGATGGTCTGGTTGACGAGCGGATGGTCGGGCACCTCGCGCTCGCCCACGAGGTTCTCCGCGCAGGCGATCTGATCCGGGAAAACGGTGGCGATCAGGTCCTCCGCATTCATGCGCGCGAGCTGCGGCGGCACCTTGCGGCCGCCGCGGAACCGCGGCAGGGCCAGTGCCACGGCCGCCACCCAGCGCCAGCGGGTGATGAACATGGGCGAGTCGAGCATGGCCTGGATCAGCACTTCGCGCACGCTCGCCGAATTCAGGTAGCGCGCCACTTCGGTCAGCTCGAAGCTGTGCGCCGTGGTGAGGGAGAGGACGATGTTGTCCTCGGTGGCCGCCGCCTGCAGCTCAAAGTTGAACTTGCGGCAGAAGCGCTTGCGCAGGGCCAGGCCCCAGGCGCGGTTGATGCGGCTGCCGTAGGGTGAATGCACGACGAGCTGCATGCCGCCGGCTTCGTCGAAGAACCGCTCGAGCACAATGGCGTCCTGCGTCGGCAGGCACCCGAGCGCCGCATGCCCCGCCCGCAGGTATTCCATGATCTGGCGGGCGGCCGGTTCGCCGATGCGCAGGTCGTCCATCAGCCAGCGCAGCGCCGCCTCGCCGGTGGCGTCCTGCCGAAGACGCGCAGCGACTTCGGTGCGGAAGCGGGAGACCGCCGCCGACAGCTCATCGCTGCGCCCCGGGGCCTCGCCCAGCCAGAACGGTATGGTCGGCGAGGCACCCTGCGCGTCCTCGACGCGCACCACGCCGCGCTCGACACGCTGGATGCGATAGGACGCATTGCCGAGCTGAAAAACATCGCCGGCCATGCTTTCGACTGCCCAGTCCTCGTTCACGGTGCCGATGACCTGGTTCTCGGGCTCCAGCAGCACCTGGTAGTCGCCGGTGTCGGGAATGGTGCCGCCGGAGGTGAGCGCCGTCAGGCGGGCCCCGCGCCGGCCGCGCAGCAAGCCGTTCACGGCGTCATGGTGGATGAGTGCGCCACGGCGTCCGCGCCGGCTGCTGATGCCTTCCGCCAGCATGGCAACGATGGCGTCGAAGTCTTCCCGCGCGAGGCCGCGATATGGCCATGCCCTCCGGCACAGGGCGAACAGCTCCTGCTCGCCGCATTCGCGGGCGCCGGCCTCCGCCACGATCTGTTGCGCCAAGACGTCGAGCGGCCTTTCCGGGATCGTCAGTCGATCCAGCTCGCCACGCTCCACGCTGTCGATCAGGGCTGCGCACTCGACGAGGTCGTCGCGCGAAAGCGGGAACAGCCGGCCCTTGGGGGTGCCGTCGACGGCGTGGCCCGAGCGGCCGACACGCTGCAGCAGGCTGGCGATCGAGCGCGGCGAGCCGAGCTGGCAGACGAGATCCACCTCGCCGATGTCGATCCCGAGCTCCAGGGAAGCCGTTGCTACCAGGGCGCGAAGCTCACCCCTCTGCAGGCGCCGCTCGGCGTCGAGCCGATGCTCCTTCGACATGCTGCCGTGGTGCGCGGCAACCAGCTTCTCGCCGACACGATCCGTGAGCTGGCTCGCCACCCGTTCCGCCATCCGGCGCGTGTTGACGAAAATGAGCGTGGTGCGATGGGCATCGATGAGCTCGGCAACGCGGTCGTAGACCTGCTCCCACACCTCCGACGACATGACCGCTTCCAGCGGCGCGGAAGGCACCTCGAGTGCAAGATCGCGCGTCCGCCTGTGCCCGGTGTCGATGATCGTGCAGCGGGGCGCAGGCGCACCCTCGCTGCCGGCACCGACGAGAAAGCGCGCGACGGTCTCGATCGGCTTCTGGGTGGCCGACAGGCCGACGCGCAGAGGACGGCCGCCGCACAGCGACTGCAGTCGCTCCAGCGACAGCGCCAGATGCGAGCCGCGCTTGTTGGGGGCCAGCGCATGAATTTCGTCGACGATCACGGTACGTGTCGACTTCAGCATGGCGCGGCCGGATTCTGAGCCGAGCAGGATGTAGAGCGACTCCGGCGTGGTCACCACGATGTGCGGCGGCTTACGGCGCATGCGATCGCGCTCGGCCTGCGGCGTATCCCCTGTGCGGACCCAGGTGCGCACCTCGAAATCCGATTCCCCTCGCTCGCGCAGCAGCTCACGGATGCCGGCCAGCGGCGCCTCCAGGTTGCGATTGATGTCGTTGGAGAGGGCCTTCAACGGCGACACATAGACGACCTGGGTCGCATCCTCGAGACGTCCCTCGACGCCTTGTCGCACGAGCTCGTCGATGGCGGCGAGGAAGGCAGCGAGCGTCTTGCCCGAGCCGGTGGGCGCGGCGATCAGAACGTGCTCGCCCGCCTTGATGGCAGGCCACGCCCGGGCCTGGGCTGCGGTCGGCTCGCAGAACGAACGGGCGAACCAGGCCGCGACCGCTGGGTGAAACTGGCTTGCGATGTCAGCCGGTTGCCCGTTTGCGGGGCGTCGGGATCGGGGAAGGGTCTTGACCATTGGCTCGCAAAAAAACAGCACACGCCCGCCAGGTGCAAGAGCACTTTTGGATCGGCGGACGGGCGGTTGGAATCCTCAGTCCCAGCATGTCGGCGTTCGTGCGCGAAAATCAACTGACAGGCGCCGTCATCGGGGGAAAATCGAGCGCGGCCTATGCCCGGGCCGGGGGAATCCGCCGGCCTGCCCCCGCGGGGAACTTGCGCCGTGCCGGCCCGTTTCGCTTGCGGCCGTACCATGAGACGCAACCGCGGCAGGAATGACTTGTGGGACTGGGGGGTGATCCTCCTGCTGGTGGCCTGTGCGACGGCCTTCCTCTGGGCGGGGGTATGGGCAATCCATAGCTGGGCGGCGACCGCCAGCGTCGTCGTTGCAAACCCCCACCTCGCATTTTGACGCTTCGCCGGGAGCCCTTCGCCGCGGCGGCTACCGCCCCCGCTTCTTCTCCCGCGTGATGAAGCTCGCGTTGCCGAGGCCGGTGCCGATGGTCAGTACGCCCCAATGCTGGCGTTCCTGCTGATGCGGCAGCTCGCTCAGGCCCTGCACGACAGCGTCGTTGTGCATCACGACCATGGTCTCCTCCCCGGCGATGGAGGGAATGGCCTCGCATATGCTGTGAGGCAGGTTGAAGGTGCTGCTCTCCCAGTTGCCGGGCAGGTTCTGCGCCCCACGCGCGATCGACCCGTCCTCATGGATGACGCCGGGACAGCCGATGGCGATGGCGGGCGCCAACCTCAACTTTGACTTGCGCGCCTGCTCGATCAGCCGCTTGAGCATCTTGACGAGACGCCCGACCGCGTCCTCGCGGTCGACCTCCTCCTCGCTGTGCCGCCACAGCTCGCATTCGACCACGCGCGCCTTGCCGAGGTCGTTCGACTTCTTGAGGTTGAGCTCGACGAGGCCCGCCCTGAGATTGGTGCCGCCCACGTCCACCGCGAGGATGCCGTCGTGGCCCCTAAGCATCCATGCCGGCAGGAGGTGGGCGCCGCCGAGCAGCCCCGCCTCGTCGGGGTCGTTGCGGATGAGCTCGAGGTCGATGTCGACGCCATCCGCCTTGAGAATCACACCGGCGCGGCCGATCGCCAGCTCGCCGATGCGGCTGGCGCGGAATCCGCCCCCGACAACGAGGCATTCCGTGTCGCGCCACTCCTTCAATCTCAGGAACCGGCGGATGACCTTGGCGAGCTGCTGGGCGAATTCCTCTACCGCGCTCTGCACCACGCCCGCCGCCTCCGGCTCGCCCTCGGTGAGCAGCGCGGCCAGCTTCTTCTTGCCGATGGCCTCGCTTTCCTCGTCACCCAGCGGGTCGGCGCCGAGCTTACGCAGCGGCTTGCGCCACTTGTCGAGCGCCTCCCAGAAGGCAGCCTTGCCGGCCTTGTCGCCGATGAAGCCGTCCTCGTCGGCGATCTCCACGTTGTAGCTCTTGATCTCTACCGAGGGGAGCACCAGCGCCCCATGCGTGGGAAGCTGCGCCTGCTTCGCGACGGGCTTTGACACGTGCGCGGCTCAGGAGCCGGAGCGGCGCGACCCGCCACGCGGGTGCCTGGCCTTGTCGGGCCCGGCCGGCCCGTGCCCCTCGCCGCGCTTCGCCTGCTCGATCTGCTCCTTGGTGACGAGCGGCGCCTTGCGGTCGACCGGGCGGCGGGGCGTCTCCGTTCCC
>DATFCC010000301.1:0-6466 GCA_035253505.1 Hyphomicrobiaceae bacterium | reverse complement strand
TGCGCGGGTCCGGTGCGCGGCGGCTGCTGGAGCAGCTCAGCTAGGCGAGGCCGCGCGCCATGCAATACCTGCTGCTCGGTCTCGCGGCGCTCCTGTTGTTCCTGATTGCCGCGCGCGCGTTCACCGTCGCCAATCCGCAGGCGCTCGCCCGGCAACTGCGCATCGGTGCCGGGGTGGCGGCGCTGGCGGGCGCGGGCGTGCTGGTGGTGCGCGGGCTCGCCGGCTATGCGCTCACGCTTGCCACGCTCGGGGGCTGGCTGCTGTGGGGCCAGGGACTGCCGGGCTTTCCCGGCAGCGCCAGCAAGTCGCCGGGACAGTCCTCGTGCGTGACGACCGAGCATCTGGAGGTCGAGCTCGACCACGATACGGGCGAGGTGCGCGGCCGGGTGCTCAAGGGCTTCTTCGAGGGCCGCCGGCTCGAGGAGCTGAAGCCTGTCGAGCTGGCCCATCTGTGGCAGGACTGCCGGTTCGCCGATCCGCAGTCGGCGCAGATATTGGAGGCCTACCTCGACCGGGTGCACGCGAGCTGGCGCGAGGACATGGCGCGCACCGAGGGTTCGCATGCGCCCGAGAGCGGCGGCACGATGACCCGCGAGCAGGCGCTGGAGATCCTGGGGCTCGAGCCGGGCGCCACGGCCGACGATATCCGCCGCGCGCACCGCGAGCTGATGATGAAGCTGCATCCCGATCGCGGCGGCTCGACGTATCTCGCCGCGAAGATCAACGAGGCCAAGGACGTGCTGCTGGGGAAATGAGAGGCCGATCTGTTCGTCATCGGCGCAATACGGCTGACGCCTATTGCGCCCTACGCTTTGCCGCTCCGGCTACTCGCCGCGGGTTGCCAGGCAGTCGAACTTGAGGCGCTTGAGGTCGGTGCAGGCGTCGGCGGCCGCCTTGGCATCGAAGCCGGCGTAGCGGGCGCGATAGAACACCTTGTCGCCCTTCTTCACCTGCTGGGTGAGAGGAGCGCGCCGGGCCAGCAAGGCCGGGGCGACCTCGCGCGCGGCGGCCAGGCGTTTCTCGGCTTCGACCTGGGTCTGGAAGGCGCCGATCTGGATCTGGAAATCGCCGGGCGGTGCCGTGGGCACGGCAGCCGTGCGCATCGGGGTGCTCGCCGGCAGCACCGGGACGCGCTCCCGCAGCGGCGCGCTGGGAGCGGTCGCCACCTCGCCGCGCTCCAGGTTTGCGGCCTGGCGCTCCAGCGTCGAGGGTGCAGCGCCCATCGCTGGCATGGTGCCGGTCATGAGCGGCGGCCCCTGCGCGGGCGCGGCGGCGAGCCGCATGCGCGCATTGCCGGCCGCGGCATCCGCCCATCGCGGCGGGCTGGAAGGGGGCTCGTCGGCGGTTGTGCTCGCTGATCGGGCCGGCTGGTTGGCCCGCGCCAGCACGTCCTCGAAGCTCGGCGGTATCGTTCCGCGCAGTGCGGGATGGCCGGCTTCCGCGTTGCCCGGGCGGGGTGAAACGAGGACCGAGCGCACGCGCGCGATCTCGATGGCGGGTGACGGAGCGGCTGCCAGCTCAGTCGGCGATGGCGCGGGTGCAGCCTGGGCGGGAAGCGCGGGCGCTGCCGGGCGCTCTACCCGGCGCGGCGTTGGCACCGCGGCGGAGGCCTGTGTGCCGGCAGGGCGAGGCCTGGCGGCGATCAGCAGGGGTGCCGGCTGACGTGTCTTGACCGTCGATGCCTTCACCAGGCCCATGTTGAGGAACGTGCGCATCGCGGCATTGCGGGCGGCGGCACTCGCCCCGCCGAAAATGGCGCCCACCACGTGCTTCTTGCCGCGGCGCACGGAGACGACGAGGTTGAAGCCGGAGGCGCGGGTGTATCCGGTCTTGATGCCGTCCGTACCCTCGTAGTTCTCCAGCAGCGTATTGTGGTTGTGCAGCGTCTCGTCCTTGTAGGTGAACGTGCGCAAGGCAAAGAGCGGATAGTGCTTGGGATAATCGTCCTGCAGGTGCAAACCGAGCTTGATCATGTCCCGGGCGGTGGTGATCTGCTCGGGATCGGGCAGGCCCGAGGCGTTCTTGAACACGGTCGAGGTCATGCCGAGCTGCCGCGCCTTCTGCGTCATGAGCTCGGCGAAGCGTTCCTCGCTGCCGGCGATGTGCTCCGCAATGGCGACTGCCATGTCGTTGGCACTCTTGGTGATCAGCGCCTTGATGGCATCGATCAGCGCGATCTCCTCGCCCTCGTCCAGGTCCAGCTTGGTCGGGGCGGTGGCCGCCGCATTGGCAGAGATCTTGAGCTTGGTGTGGTAGCTGAGGCGGCCCTGCTCGATCAGCTCGAAGGCCATGTAGATGGTCATCATCTTCGTGAGCGACGCGGGGTGGCGCGGCTCATCGGCGGCGCTGGCGTAAAGGTCCCGCCCGGTATTGGCGTCGAGGACGAGGACGGCGCTCTTGCTGGCCGCCATGGCCGCGGGCGTCGCAAAGACGGCCAGGAGGACAGCGAGTGCCCCACCCAGGATGCGCGCGGCGGCCGCGCGGCGAGCCGGCCAGAATCGAGGCGTGATCCCCATTCCCTCTGCGTCCAACGCCTTCTGCCCCGTGCCCCGGCGAATCGGCGCGCGGCTCATGGGCACCATCGTTTTAGGGCGCCTTTGAGGCAAGTGGCGCACCACCGAAGCCTCCAGGCACCCCGGGAGGCTATGCCGGGGCGCGTGTCGTCTGGGTTAACCGGGTTGGTAAGGAAGTGCTTAAACGGCAGGCAAGGCGCCCAAGATGTCGCATATTGCGTCGCAGCATAAATCCTTGACTTTCGTTGTGCAGTGCATATATTCGGCGTTGAAAGCTGCTCGCATGCGTTCTGCAGCCGAGCGTCCGCCTGCCGCAGCTCCAGAAACACCCAGCTACAGGACCGTCACCCATGATGAAGACCCCCAACTTCGACGACTTCCAGAAATTCGGCCAGACCAACATGGACGCTGCCATGAAGGTGTTCGGCGAGTGGAACAAGGGCTGGCAGGCGATCGCCGCCGAGATGACCGACTACACCAAGCGCTCTTTCGAGGAGGGCACCGCCACCTTCGAGAAGCTGCTCTCGGCCAAGTCGCTCGAGCAGGCCATCGAGATCCAGAGCGGCTATGCCAAGCGGGCTTACGACGGCTACATGCACCAGCTCTCCAAGCTCGGCGGCATGTACGCGGACCTCGCCAAGGAGGCCTACAAGCCCGTCGAGAAGGCGATGCAAGGCGCGCGCTGAGCGGCCACCCAGTTAGAGGGAAGAGCGGGCGGCCGGCCGGAAGGCTCCGCCCGGAAAAAGGGTCCGCGCGCGGTCACGCGCCGGGCCTTTTTTTCATGCAACTCGTAGGCTCGAGCAGACTTGATACGCCAGAGCCGCGAATCTGCCGCGCACGCCGTGCAGGCGTTTGCGCGGGGCGCGGCCAGGGTTAGAATGCCGCCGATTTGCAGGCACGCGCCGGCGAGCCCATATGAGCTGGCGCAAACCTTGCGGAGCTTGAGACGGATTACAGGGATCAGCCGAATGGCCGGGAAGAACGGCTCGCGGGGCGACGAAGAGGGCAAGACGGGTCTCATCACCAAGACGCGGCCCAAAACCAAGAAGCCCAGCCTATATAAGGTATTGCTGCTCAACGACGATTACACGCCGATGGAATTCGTCGTGCTCGTGTTGGAGCGGTTCTTCAACAAGGGTCGCGAGGAGGCGACCCGGATCATGCTGCACGTCCACCAGAAGGGTGTCGGTGTCTGCGGCGTCTATACCTACGAGGTTGCCGAGACCAAGGTGGCCCAGGTGATGGACTTCTCGCGCCAGAACCAGCACCCCTTGCAATGCACAATGGAAAAGGAATAGGAGCGATCGTGCCCGCATTCTCGCAAAGCCTCGAAACCGCTCTGCATCGCGCGCTCGAATACGCCAACGAGCGCCATCATGAGTATGCCACTCTCGAACACCTGCTGCTGTCGCTGCTGGACGACCGGGACGCCTCGGCCGTCATGAAGGCCTGCTCGGTCGATCTCGACGAGCTCAAGACGCGCATCACCGAATATCTCGACAACGAGCTGTCCGCCCTGTTCGTGAAGGGCTCGACGGAGGCCACGCCCACCACCAGCTTCCAGCGGGTCATCCACCGCGCCGTGGTGCACGTGCAGTCCTCGGGCCGCGAAGAGGTGACGGGCGCCAACGTGCTGGTGGCGATCTTCGCCGAGCGCGAGAGCCACGCCGCCTTCTTCCTGCAGGAGCAGGAGATGACGCGCTTCGACGCCGTGCAATACATCAGCCACGGCATCGCCAAGCGCCCCGGCATGTCCGAGCCGCGCTCCGTGCGCGGGGTCGACGAGGACCAGGGCTCCGACAAGGCCGACGAGAAGAAGCAGCCGCAGGACGCCCTCAACACCTATTGCGTCAACCTTAACAAGAAGGCCAAGAGCGGCCGCATCGATCCCCTGATCGGGCGCGAGCCGGAAGTGCTGCGCACGATCCAGGTGCTGTGCCGGCGGCAGAAGAACAACCCGCTGTTCGTCGGCGACCCCGGCGTGGGCAAGACGGCGATCGCGGAAGGGCTCGCGCGCAAGATCGTGCAGGGCGAGGTGCCCGAGGTGCTGCGCGATTCCACCATCTTCGCCCTCGACATGGGCACCCTGCTCGCCGGCACCCGCTACCGCGGCGACTTCGAGGAGCGGCTGAAGGCGGTGATGAAGGAGATCGAGAACTATCCGGGCGCGATCCTCTTCATCGACGAGATCCACACCGTGATCGGCGCGGGAGCTACATCCGGCGGTGCGATGGACGCCTCCAACCTGCTCAAGCCCGCGCTGCAATCGGGCACGGTGCGGTGCATCGGCTCCACCACTTACAAGGAGTACCGCCAGCACTTCGAGAAGGATCGCGCGCTCGTCCGCCGCTTCCAGAAGATCGACGTCAAGGAGCCGACCATCGAGGACTCCATCGAGATCCTGAAGGGCCTGAAGCCCTACTTCGAGGAGTACCACAAGCTCAAGTACACCAACGATGCGGTGAAGGCCGCCGTGGAGCTGTCGGCCAAGTACATCCACGACCGCAAGCTTCCCGACAAGGCGATCGACGTGATCGACGAGACGGGCGCCTCGCAGATGCTCGTGCCGGAGCCCAAGCGCAAGAAGAAGATCGGCGTCAAGGAGGTGGAGGCGACCGTCGCCACCATGGCCCGCATCCCGCCCAAGACCATCACCAAGTCGGACGCGGAGGTGCTGGCCAATATCGACAAGGACCTGAAGCGGCTGGTGTTCGGCCAGGACAAGGCGATCGAGGCGCTCGCCGCGTCGATCAAGCTGTCACGCGCCGGCCTGCGCGAACCGGAGAAGCCGATCGGGTGCTACCTGTTCTCGGGGCCGACCGGCGTCGGCAAGACCGAGGTGGCCAAGCAGCTCGCCGCGCTCATGGGCGTGGAGCTGCTGCGCTTCGACATGTCCGAGTACATGGAGAAGCACACGGTGTCGCGCCTGATCGGCGCGCCTCCGGGCTATGTCGGCTTCGACCAGGGCGGCCTGCTGACCGACGGCATCGACCAGCATCCGCATTCCGTGCTGCTGCTCGACGAGATCGAGAAGGCGCACCCGGATCTCTTCAACATCCTCCTGCAGGTGATGGATCACGGCAAGCTCACCGACCACAACGGCAAGTCGGTCGATTTCCGCAACGTTGTGCTGATCATGACGACCAATGCGGGCGCATCGGATCTCGCCAAGGCGCCGATGGGCTTCGGCCGCAGCAAGCGGGAGGGCGATGATACGGAAGCCATCAACCGCATGTTCACGCCGGAGTTCCGCAATCGCCTGGACTCGGTGATCACCTTCGCCGGCCTGCCGCCGGAGATCATCATGAAGGTGGTCGAGAAGTTCGTGTTCCAGCTCGAGGCGCAGCTCGCCGACCGCGGCGTCACCATCGAGCTCAGCGAGGAGGCGGCGAAGTGGCTGGCGGAGACCGGCTACGACGAGAAGTTCGGCGCACGGCCGCTGGCGCGCGTCATCCAGGAGCACATCAAGAAGCCGCTGGCGGATGAGCTGCTGTTCGGCAAGCTGCTGCACGGCGGCACCGTGCGCGTGCTCGTCGAAGGCGAGGGCGCCGACCGCAAGCTGGCGTTCGAGTACATCGCTGCCGAGCCCAAGCCCAAGAAGGGCAAGGGCGAGAGCGATGAGGACGACGACGGCGAAGAGGACGACGAGGAGGAGAGCGCCGCCCTCGTCGAGGTGGCGCCGCGCAAGGCGCTGCCTGGCCCGCGCGACAAGAAGGATCGGCCGAAGTCCGGCGGCACCGTTCCCAGCGTGCCGCGCCGCAAGGACGACTAGGGCATCAGCCGATTGCGCCGTGCGGGGGCGTGCGCGCGGAGCGGCGCAATACGCTTCGCTATTGCGCCCTACGGCCCGAGCTTGCGTCAGGCGCAGGCGATTGTGCGGGTAAGGGGTCAGACCCCTCGCCTGGACGTAAGCGGCAGGAATGCAAACGTGTGCGCGAGGGGTCTGACCCCTT
>DATFCC010000300.1:0-17491 GCA_035253505.1 Hyphomicrobiaceae bacterium | reverse complement strand
TCTCGACGGCGGCCAGCGTTTCGGTGAGCGTGCCGATCTGGTTGACCTTGATCAGGATCGAGTTGGCGCGGCCTTTCCTGATGCCCTCGGCGAGGCGGTCGACGTTGGTGACGAAGAGGTCGTCGCCGACGAGCTGGCACTTCTTGCCGACGAGATCAGTCAGCTCCTTCCAGCCGTCCATGTCGTCTTCCGACATGCCGTCCTCGATCGAGACGATCGGATAGCGCGCGACGAGATCGGCGAGATATTTCGCCTGCTCGGAGCGCGAGCGGGTCTTGTTCTCGCCGCCATAGACGTAGTTGCCGTCCTTGAAGAACTCGGTCGAGGCGCAGTCGAGCGCCAGCATGACGTCGCCGCCAGCCTTGTAGCCGGCCTTGCCGATCGCATTCATGACGAATTCGAGCGCGGCGTCGGCTGACGGAATGTTCGGCGCAAAGCCGCCCTCATCGCCCACATTCGTATTGTGGCCGGCCTTCTTCAGTTCGCCGCGCAGCGTGTGGAAGATTTCCGAACCGCAGCGCAACGCCTCGGCAAAGTTTTTGGCGCCGACCGGCATGATCATGAATTCCTGGAAATCGATCGGGTTGTCGGCATGCACGCCGCCATTGACGATGTTCATCATGGGCACCGGCAATGTGCGGGCCGAGGTGCCGCCGACATAACGGTAGAGCGGCATGCCGAGCGACTCTGCGGCCGCCTTGGCGCAGGCCAGCGACACGCCAAGGATGGCGTTGGCGCCGAGGCGCTTCTTGTTCGGCGTGCCGTCGAGCGCGATCATGATCTCGTCGATCTGGACCTGGTCCTCGACGGCATGATCGGTCAGCGCCTCGAAAATCTCGCCGTTGACGGCATCGACCGCCTTCAGCACGCCCTTGCCGAGGTAGCGCTTCTTGTCCCCGTCCCGCAGTTCGACCGCCTCGTGCGCGCCCGTGGATGCGCCGGAGGGGACGGCAGCCCGTCCCATGCAGCCGTCCTCGAGGATGACGTCGACCTCGACCGTGGGATTGCCGCGGCTGTCCAGGATCTCCCGGCCGATGATGTCGACGATGGCTGTCATGTGATCCTCCGGCTTGGGCGTGCTCCACCCCGCATTGCAGGTCGGGACACCGCGTGACAAGTTCGGGCAGGTTCTAGCCGTTGCGCGTGTCCGGGCAAAGCGCCGGATCGCTGCAGGCTCGATGTGGGTAAAGCCGGGAATGGCCGAAGGTTCCGCGCTGGTGCTGTTCTCGGGTGGACAGGACTCGACCGTCTGCCTTGCCTGGGCGCTGGCGCGCTACGCGCACGTGGAGACCATCGGCTTTGCCTACGGTCAGCGCCATGCAGTCGAGATGGCGCAGCGGCCCGTCATTCGCACCCGACTGATCGAGGCCTTTCCGGCATGGGCGGAGCGGCTGGGGCCGGATCACGTGCTGGAGCTGGCCACGCTGGGCACGATCAGCGAGACGGCGCTGACCCGCGATGCCGAGTTCCGCATGACGGCGGCGGGGCTGCCCAACACCTTCGTGCCGGGCCGCAACCTGCTGTTCCTCACCTACGCCGCCGCCCTGGCCTACCGCCGCGATATCGACACGCTGGTCGGCGGCATGTGCGAGACGGACTACTCCGGCTATCCCGACTGCCGCAACGACACCCTGCAGACGCTGGCCAAGGCGATTTCGCTCGGGCTGGTCAGGCCGATCGCCATCGAGACGCCCTTGATGTGGATCGACAAGGCCGGCACGTGGGCGATGGCGGAGCGGCTCGGGGGCGCGCCGCTCATCGACCTCATCGTCGAGCACACGCATACGTGCTACACCGCGGATCGCGACACGCGTCACGCCTGGGGTTACGGCTGCGGGCGATGTCCGGCGTGCGGCTTGCGCGCGAAAGGATGGGAGCAATGGCAGAGCGACGGCAGCTGACCCGCGCCGTGGAGCTGGCGATTGCCGGCGACTGGGAGGCGGCCCACAAGATCGTCCAGCAGGACGAGCAGGACGCCACCTCGTGCTGGATTCACGCCGTGCTGCACAAGATCGAGGGCGACGCCGGCAACTCGCGCTACTGGTACGGGCGTGCCGGCCAATCCTACGAGGCCTATCCCGACGCCAAGGCCGAACTCGCCGCCATCAAGGCTGTGCTGACCTACTGAAAGCGAAGGCCGGCGGAGACGTCGCTCCCGGCCCGCCTCACCTCAACCCCTGGCGCGTGCCGGCTCCCGTGCCGGCGCCTCGAGCGGATCGGCCTCGCGGGGCTGTGCCCGAGCAAGCCGATCGAGCAGCTCGTCGGCGATGTCACGCAGCGCACGCCCGACCTTGCCCGGATACTTGGCGCTGTAGGACCGCTGGCGGACGGAGAAGTAGCCGGCGTTCTGAAGCACATTGGAGCGCGGAATGGGCTGGCGAAAGCAGCGGCCCCGGAAGTGCTGGCGCAGCCAGCGATCGAACTGCTCATCCTCGGGCGCGTGCTGATCCTTCATCGAGATGATCAGGCCCAGATCCTCGGCAAATCCCATGTCGGCGTCGCGTGCGCCGAACTGCTGCAGGAACTGCAGCCCGCGTGTCGAGAGATAGTCGGGCTTGGCCGGTGAGAGGCAGAAATCGGCTTCGCGCAGCCAGCATTCGGTCAGCACCGAAAGCCCCGGCGCACTGTCGATCAGGACCAGATCGTAGGCGAGGCGCGCTTCTCCCAGGAAGCTGCGGACGGCCTGTCGCAGATAGTTCCCCTTGGCGACCTCGCGCTCGAAGAGGGTCAGATGCCCGCCCCCCAGCATCAAGCTGATCGAGCGCGCATCATCGACATCCGACACGCCCTCGACCACGAAATCCTGCCAGCGCACCGGTTTGGTCGTGAGGACGGCGCCGATGAGATAGTCGACGAAGGTGCGCCCCTCGTTCTGGATGGTCTCCAGCCAATGCCTCGGCAGGAGCATCGAGCTCAGGCTGGCATGGGCATCGGAGTCGATGACCAGGACACGCTTGCCATTGTACGTGGCCAAAGCCTCTGCCATGGCGAGCACCAGCGTCGTCTTGCCGACGCCGCCCTTGGCATTCATGACCGTTATGACGTTGCGCATGCGGATTCCCAGCTCGACGCCGTATCCTCCCCGCACGCGTCTCAAGCCAATGGCGAAACCTGGGAGATTTTGTGGCCGACGCGGCGGCTTTTGCACCCGGTGTCGGTGCTCGCTGTCGGTGTACGTCCAACCGCCCGGAGCGCGAATCAGTTACGTTGCGGGCACACATCGCCCCCGGTTGCACGTGCGGGGATGCCGCACTGTGGACAACCATAGGCGGCAGCACGGACGGCCGGGAGCCCACAACAACTCTCAGGGGGTGTCTCCATGCCGCCAATCATGCGTCGTCTCACCGACGTCGCTGCCGCCATCGGTCTGACCGCAGCGGTGGTGTTCGTCATCATCTTCACCAACAGCTTCCTGACCGCACGGGGCGGCTCCGCGCACGGGTTCAACACCTGGTACGCCTTCATCTTGCGGCCCGACATCCTCGGCACCATGGTGCTCACGGCCCTTGTCACCATCGGCTACATCATGTGGCAGCAGGGGCATCGCCCGCGCTGACGCCGCGGCGGCTTAGTCATCCGGAAATGCACGGCAAGTGGGCGGAATGCCCGCTTGCCGTTGTCGTTCCAGCCCCCTCGCGCCTGCAATCGCCGGCCGATGGCTCGCGAGCCAGCGCAGCTCCAGGCCAATTTTCCACCATCACGGGAGGGACGCCGGCCCGGTTGCCCGCCGTGCCGCCGGCGATCGTCGGACCAAGGAGCGCTCTCATAGTCGTGAAAACCCGCGATAGAACCAGTCTCTCTTCGCCTCCGTAACCCTGGCCAGCTCCACCATGGAGCCCGAACGAGTCAAGGGAGACAAGCAATGCCATCAGCCAAGGTCAAAGCAGCCACGTTCGTTGTCGCGGCCGCCGCGTTCGCCACCACGTCGGCAGCGAGCGCCGCCACCCTGGCCGCCCTGCAGGACAAGACCATCGTGTGGATCGACACGGAGCAGAAGAAGGTCACCGGCTCGGTGAAGCTCGACGGCGGCGCCAGCCTGATCGGCTTTGATGTTCGCCCCGCGGACAACAAGCTCTACGGCGTGACCCCCGACGGCGCCATCGTCCAGCTCGACGTCAAGAGCGGCAAATGGGAGAAGAAGAGCCAGCTCTCCGAGGCCTTGCCCAAGGACGCAACGTTCACCGTCGACTTCAATCCGGCGGCAGACAGGCTGCGCATCCTGTCGAGCACGGGCATGAGCTATCGCATCAACGTGGATGACGGCAAGACCACCGTCGACGGCTCCCTGAAGTATGCGGAAGGCGACGCGAACAAGGGCAAGACACCCAAGGTCATCGCCGGTGCCTACAGCAACAGCTATGCCGGCACCAAGGAAACGGCCCTCTACGACATCGATGCCGCCAATGGCACGTTCGTGCGCCAGGCGCCGCCCAATGACGGCATCCTCAACACGATCGGCAAGCCCGGCGCCAACCTCGACGGCGGCGTTGCCTTCGACATCTGGTCGGATGGCAAGGGCGGCAACACAGGGTGGCTGCTGGCTGGCGATTCCCTGTTCACGGTCGACATTGCCACCGGCGTGACCACGCCGGCCGGCAAGGTCTCCGGCCTGAAGGGCAAGGTGATGGATATCGCCATTCTCCCGGCCATGTAGCCAGCCCGGGCGGATGGCGGGCGTCAGGCCCCGCCATCCGCTCCCGGCCGGGCGGCCTCAATCCGACGCGCGGGCCGGCCACCGCCACCCGCCCGCGTCCTCATCCCACCATCGACCGTCCCTTCCTGGTCCGCCGTTTGCGGTCTAAACCGGGGCCATGGACTGGAGCGACGAGGGCGTGATCCTGGGCGTGCGGCCGCACGGCGAGAGCGGAGCCGTGCTGGAGCTTTTCACCCGCACGCACGGGCGGCACCTGGGCCTCGTCCACGGCGGGCGGTCACGCAAGCTGCGGCCGATCCTGCAGACCGGCAACCATGTCGATGCCACCTGGAAGGCCCGCCTCGCCGACAATCTCGGTCATTTCAGCGTCGAGCTGCGCAAGGGCTTCGCTGCCGCATCCATGAACGACGCCGCTGCCCTCGCGGCTCTGACCTCCATTGCCGCGCTCGCGCGCCTGCTCCCCGAGCGCGACCCACATCCCAACCTCTACGAGGTCACCCTCTTCGTGCTGGGTTTTCTCGACGATCGGGCCGTGTGGCCGGCGCTCATGGTGCGCTGGGAGATGGCGCTCCTCGACGAGCTGGGATTCGGCCTCGACCTCGCTGCATGCGCGGCCACGGGTCAGACGGCGGATCTCGTCTACGTTTCGCCGAAATCCGGCCGAGCCGTCTCCGCCGCGGCCGGAGAGCCTTACAAGGATCGGCTGCTGGCACTGCCGGATTTCCTGCGCGAGCGCGGCGCTGACGTCACCGAGGAGGACGTGCGCGCCGGCTTTGCCCTGACGGGCCATTTTCTCGAGGCACGCGTCCTCCGCCCGCGTGACCTCCAGATGCCAGGCCCGCGCAACCGGCTCCTGTCATACCTTCGGCGCGATTAGGAGGTTGACTGACGCAATGGGCCTGTTGCGCAACCGCGTGATGCCGATCGCAATCCAAGGCGCAACGCGTGCTTAGGCGCCCAGCCGAGACGATGGCCGCCCTGGGCTTGCTGTCGGGCCTCGTTTCCGCAATCTGGGGCCAATCCTTCGAGCTGGAGGCCCTGCAACCCCTGGCAAAGGTGTTCCTGCTGGCACCAGGCACGCTGTTCATCGGCTTCGCCTTTGCCGTGGCAGCCGGTACGGGCATGATGCTGTGGGCCCGCGTGTGGCTCGCGGCCATCGTCGTACCCCTGACAGCCATGTATGCCTGGAGCGCGGCCATACACACGGCAATCCGGCTGCAGCGCAACACGGGCGACGACGTCTATTTGCTGGCGGCCGGCCTTGGCGCCGGTGCCGTGGGCGCTGGCCTTACGCATCTTGGGTGCGCGCTGGTCGCGCCGCCTCTGCGGCGCGCCGGATCGGTCGCGATGACTTGCGCGGCGGGGGCGCTGGCCGGCCTGTTGTTCTTCGCGGGCGAGCGCAAGCTTGTGGACGAGCGGTTGCTCTTCCTCGTCTGGCAGCCGGCAGTGGCCTTCTGCATCGGCTGGGGCCTGCGCGCACCGCGCGCGGGCACCTGAACGGGCCAGGTTGCCCGGCTCAGGCTCCGCCACACGCGGAACCGGCATGAATGCCGCGGGTTATCCAGCGGGGCGTTGCGAGGGCTGGAGGACTGGCGATGGCGCAATCGGCTCGCCCATCCCAAGTTGACGATCGACGTCTTGCGGCAGCCCGCAGGCGGGTCGACGACCAGGAAGCGAAACTGCGGCACTTGATCGTGAACGGGGCGCCCACGCAGGCCGCCGAGGACCAGCTTTGCAAGCTCAAGGACGCGCTGGAGGCGATGCGGAGCGGTCCCGCGTTGCTCTCGCCAAAGCCGTAAGTCGCCGCGCGCGGTGGACACCCCGGATCGAGTCCGATCAGCCTCACGAGCGGGCGTAGCTCTGCAGCAAAGCTCGTCTGCCGCGCGTGTCAGGCGGCCTTGCGCTCACCGCGCTTGGGCGCGGTCGCCGGCTCCTGGACCTCCGGGAACGTGATGTAGTCCCGCGCCAGCGCGCCATTGAGTTGCTGGCCGGCGGCGCAGGCGTTCCATGCAGAGATCATGCGTTTGGAGCCCTCGACATAGTCCGCCGATGCCGCTTGCCAGAACCTGGCCTGCTCGTTCAGCAAGTCGACGGGCGTCTTGCACTGGCTCAGCCGGCTTGGAATCTCCAGCCAAGCCTGGGCGCGGCGCGCCGTGAACCCGAGCAGCTCGAGATTCCAACGGGCAATGCCCTTGAGCGCCGGCTCGTAGCCCTTGACCATCATGTCGAGGTTGCCCGCGCACGCTTGCGAGAGGTTACCCAAGGGGCCCGCCTTGGGGTCGAGGTGGCCGCTTCCACTCATACCCGTTAACCCTTTTTCTCGATATGACTCGCCATCCGAGCGTTTTGCCGCGTGTTCCCGGATGCGTACCCGACAATAACCACGTTGCGTCAGCCGGGCAACACTGGGCGGAAATCCTGACGGGCGCCGCGCGGTATCAAAATCAGGCCACAACCCACTGATAATGCACAAATATACTGCCACTTATCCACACCTACCGACATGAGTTTCCGCCTGGAAGCCTCTAGCCCAAGGCGATTTTCAGCAATCCGGACGAGATGGCCGACGTATCCATCGAAACGGGCAGGGCTTCGCGCCGGATCAACGACTTGCCTTTCGCCGGATGGATCGGGCCCCGGCACGCAGCCTCCCAGCTTTCATTTGACTTGTATCGGCAGACTACGGTCTAGTTCGTTTCGAGTTCTGTTGTCGGATTAGTTGTTCGTATTGGTTTGCCATGCGTGGCGTCGGGGGCCGCATCGCCATAGCGATATGTCGCGTACTTGCCGTGGTGACGCCGGCTGCCGCGGGTCTCCCCGCTTGGACGAGCCCTGTCGCCGGCGAAACGGTCGGCGCGCAGGCCGACGAACCCAGGCCGCATTTCGAGTTCTGGGTCGGTGCCTCAGCCTTCAGAAACGTCTGGTCGATCTACTCCGGGACGACCGTGGCTCCCTTCGGCAGCGTGCAGGAGGATGGTGCCCGGCTGCGCCTGACGGGCGGCTACGGGGAGGATCGCTACTCGAGCCAGACGCCTGCCGGGTCGCGATCCTTCAGGGGCCGCGGCTCCTTTGCGGATCTTCTCATTGGCTACCATGCGCAGCTTGGAAACCTCACCCTCAAGGCGTTTGCCGGGCCCACGCTAGCCGACCGTCAAACCACCCCGAGCGACCCCGCCACCACCTCGCTCGGGATGGATTGGGGCGGCAAGGCCGTCCTGGAGACATGGTGGAACATCGGGGAGCGGACCTGGACCGCCGTCGATCTGTCGTGGGCTTCGCTCCACGACAGCTACTCGGCCCGCGTCCGGCTGGGCTGGCGGCTGACCCCGGCGATCTCTATCGGGGTCGAAGCCAGCGCCGTTGGCAGCGAAGGCAGCGACATCGCAGGTGCGGGAGGTTTCCTGCGCTACGAGACGGCGACGGGAGAGCTCTCCTTCTCGGGCGGCGTGACCAACGACCGGCTTCGGGAGAATGACGGCGGACTGCTTGGCGTGACGCAGTCCGGCACACCGATTGCCACAGTCTCCTGGCTGACGCGGTTCTAGGCCAGCGCGCTTCCCCGAAGCACTTCCGCACCAATTGTGCTATGCTTCGCGATCGAAGCTCGGCAAGCACTCAGCCGTCAAATTGAGGAAGATGCCATGAAGAGCATTCTTCTCCCCGTCGACCAGAGTGAACAGATGCCCTCGGCCCTGGAGACCAGCAGGCTCCTGGCCAGCCTGTTCGAGGGCACGGTGGAGGGCGTGGCCTTGCGGCCTGCGTTCGCGGAGATCGTGGCGCCGGACCCGATCGTGGCCGTCACCATCCCGCCTGCGGACTGGAACGAGACCGATTTCTGCCGGAGCGTTCGCCAGACATTCGACGGCTATGCCGCGGCGCATCCCGTCGGGCAGGGCAGCAACGCGCATTTCCGCTGGCGAGGGGGCTCGGCCATCGAGGACAGCGCGCTGGGCAGCCTGGCGCGCGTCTACGACGTTACCGTGTTGAGCCGGCCCGGTAGCCGGGGGTCGCGCACGAGCGCTTTGGAATCGGCACTCTTCGACAGCGGCCACCCCGTGCTCATGGCGCCGCCGAACCCGCCGGCCACGTTCGGCGAGAACGTGCTCATCCACTGGAACGCGAGCACGGAGACTGCGCGGGTGATCCTTTTCGCCCTGCCCATCCTGCGCAAGGCCAAGCGCGTCACGCTTCTGAGCGTCGAAGGCCATGTGACGCCCGGCCCCAGCGTGAAGGACGCACTTGGCCACCTGGAGGCCAATGGCGTGGCCGCGACCGACAAGACCGTCGTGCCGCGCGCCGGCCGCCCGGGCGAGGCCATTCTGGGCGAGGCCAAGAATTCCGGAGCCGATCTCCTCATCAAGGGCGCCTACACGCAAAGCCGCCTGCGGCAGATGATTTTCGGTGGTGCGACCAGCCACATCCTGAGCGCGGCCGAGCTGCCGGTGTTTTTCGCCCACTGAATAATCGGCCTCGCGCCCGACCCTACGCGCCCGCCGGCCGCGCCTCGGCCGCGATGCGCGCGACGGGCTTCTCCTGGATCGGCCAGTTGATGAGCGCCGCCAGCACGCCGAGCGCGATCGATATCCACCACATGGCGTCATAGGATTTCGTCATGTCGTAAAGGCGCCCGGCGAGCCACACGCCGAGGAACGAGCCGATCTGGTGGGAGAGAAACACGATGCCGAAGAGCATCGACATCCAGGTCGTGCCGAAGAAGGTGGCAACCAGCCCGCTCGTCAGCGGAATGGTCGACAGCCATAGCAGCCCCAGCAGGCCGCACAACACGATAACGGTTGTCGGCGTTATCGGAAGGAACAGGAAGCCCAGAAAGATGATGGCGCGCCCGAAGTAGATCAGGCTCAACCCGCGGCGCTTGGCGATGAACCGCCCGGACTGTCCCACAAGGAACGTGCCGACGATGTTGGCGATGCCGACCACGGACAGGGCGTAGGGACCCACCCATGACGGCAGCCCATGGTCGACGGCGAAGGCCGGCAGGTGCACCATGATGAAAGCGACGTGGAAGCCGCACACGAAGAACCCTGCCGTCAGCAGCCAGTAGCTCGGGTGGCGCACCGCCTCGCCGAGCGCTTCCGTCATGGTCTGCGTGCGCACGAGCCCGTCCTGCGGCTGCGGCCTGCCGCGGATCGGCCATGCGATGGGGATCAGCAGCGCCGTGATCGCCATCAGCCAGAGCAGGCTGCCCTGCCAGCCGAACCATTCGATCAAGAGATGCATGACCGGCAGAGCTACGAAGCCGCCGATGCCGGCAGCCATGCCGATCGACGCGATGGCCGACAGGCGCTTCTCGGGCGGCGCCATCCGGCCCACCGTGCCGACCAGCGAGGTAACGCCGGTGCCGCTGACGCCGATGCCCATCAGCAAACCGCTGACGATGAGATCTGCGGGACCGGTTGCGGCATACATGAAGTAGAGCCCGCCCACGGCGGCTACGACACACGCGAAGATCACGCTGCCCGCGCCGAACCTGTCGATGAGCGCGCCCGAGAACGGAGCGCCGATACCCATCATCAGCTGGGTGATGGCCATCGCCAGCCCGAACGGCTCGCGCCCGATGTCCAGCGCCCTGGTGACCGGAGCGAGATACAGCCCCATCGACTGGGCGCGCCCCATCGACAGGCCCACGATGGTGCCGACGATCAGTATCAGCAGCCACAGGGGCAGAACCTGGTTCCTATTCGCCTTTTGCATGCCCTCGTTCTCCCCGAACGGTTGTCGAAGCCCGCTCAAGCCGCGCCCAGCGCGGACATGACCAGGCACGTCTCCGAGCCGTGCGCAATGAGCGTGCCCGCGGCGTCGTAGACGCGACCTTCCGCGGTGGCGATGCGCTTGCCGGCGTGGATGATCTTGCCCTCGCAGCGCAGCTTGCCGGTCTTCTCGATCACGGGGCGCACGAAGCTGATCGTCATGTCGACGGTCGTGTAGGCCTGTCCCGCCCTGAGCACGGAGTGAACGGCGCAGCCCATGGCGGAATCGAGGAGCGTCGAAATCCACCCCCCGTGAACGGTGCCGAGCGGGTTGTAGAAGCGCGCGGATGGGGTAGCCTCGAAAACGACGCGACCATTCTCCGCCTCGACGAGCCGCACGTCGGTCACGGCGGCAAACGGTGGCGCCGGCAGTGCGCCGTCGCGGAGCCCCTCCAGGAAGGCCAGTCCGGGCGTCGCCGTCGCAAGCTCCAGTGGCACCACTCCGGTCGTTGCCGGCCTATCCATCTGCTGGTTCGTCATTCCCTCACCATGGTCGAGCTGCTTTCCGATTGTCTGCATATGCAGGTATGGGTCATCCGCAGTCGCTGCGCGGCCTATTTTGCCAGCCTTTCGAGGACACGCTCGAGCACATCGTTGAGCGCGGCCGTCTCGGACATCCCGAACGCCGCCTCGATGTGCCGCTGTGCACTGACCCAGGCCGGCACCGCGCCTTCGAAAGCCGCCCGCCCGCTGGCCGTCAGGTGCAGGCAGCGCGAGCGCCGATCGCGCCGGTCCGCCTTTACCTTCACCAAGCCTCTGTGCTCGAGCGGCCGCAGGTTCCTGGTGAGCGTTGTTGGGTCCATGATGAGCTTGTCGGCCAGCTCGCCGATGCCGATGCCGTCGTATCGCGCAATGTGCCCGAGCAGGCTGTATTGCGTCACCGTCATCCCGGCCTTTTCCAGGCTGCGGTCATAGATCTGCGACACCCGCCGCGCGGCTTTCCGCAGCCGCATGCACGTGCAGCCGAGCGTCCGTGACCTGGGCGTCACCTTCGTGTCCATGCCGCGATATAGCTGCATATGCAGATAATTGCAAGGGAGACGGAGCGCCTTCGATGAAACCATCCGTGCGCCTCCAAAAAAGCTCTGCTCGGGAGAGGCACGGGTCGATCGCTCGGCCGGATGTTGCGACAAAACAATGACGCAGCGCAGCACGCGCGCAATGGAAGAACAGTGGTCGCTACAATGAGCGATGATGGTCGGCGCGATCACGCAATATTGCTAAATTTTGCTTGACGTCACACGACGGCCACGGCTTACTTCGTTTAAGGCGTGATGCTTGCATCTGGCGGCAAATGCCGTGGAATGCGGGATAAAATTGCGGAGTTCGGGGACATCTCCTGGAACGCCTGCCCGGGCTCAGAGTTCTTGTGCCATGAGTATCGAGACCCTGAACACTGCCGTGCATGCCGCCGGCTTCGCGATGGCGGCAGGCGACGAGACGGCGGCCGACACCACCGCCGAAAAGCCCATTGCGACCGAGGCCTGGCGGCCGGGTGAGGCCATCATGCCGGATCACGATGTGGCGGGAAGCAACGCGCCACTCACCATCGCCGATCGCTTGAAGGGCATGCTGGGCCTCCTCTAGCGGGGCGCCTGCCAGCGATCGCGGGACGCGGCGCCAACATCCGTTGGCGCCTTTTGCATGCCTTCGTCACTATCAAAAGCCGCCCGTGGCTCCGCGGGCGCGCGGCAGTGTGCTATGGACGACCTGCGCGACCCACGCGAGCACCTCGGCATAATTGGTGGCCATCCAGAAGTGGCCCTCGCCGGCAAGCTCGGTGACCGCGCACGCCGGCAGGCTTTGGCCAAGCAGGCGCGCGGCACTCAAAGGCACGGCCGTATCCGCAGTGCCGATCCACAAGCGCGATGGCGCTCGCACGGCACGCGGATCGATCCCCCATCGCGTGGAGAATAGGCGCAGGTCCGTGACGGGGCCTTGCAGGCCGCGCCGCAAGCCCTCGCGAAAGCTGCCCAGCAGCCAGCGCGCAATCTCCGGCTGCGCGAGGGCGGCCCGGTCGTGCCTGCCTCCGCGCAGCGTCGCCAGACGGGCGGCAAGGCGAGGCGACCTCGCGAGGCTTGCCCGGAACGCGCGGAAGACCGCTCGCGTGGCCCACGGATGTTGCGGGAGAAACGCGAAACACAGCCGATGAAACGGGGCCAAAGACGCATGCGCCGCGAGCTCGGCCACGGGTCCCATCGGGCTGACCAGCGCAACCGCTCCAACGCGCGTTCCCAGATGCGCGGCGACGGCCGTGGCATACGGACCCCCGCCGGAAATCCCGCCGACGGCAAAAGTGGTGTGACCGAGGTGGTCCATCAACGCCGCCATGTCCGTCGCAAAGGCCGCCAGCGACGGCACCGGCGGCAGATCGGTCAGCCCGTAGCCCCAGCGGTCGGGCGCCACGATAGCAAGCCCCAGACCCATCGCCGCCCGGTGGCCGAGGCCGAGCTTCAGGCGAGAGCCCGGCGTGCCATGCAGGAAAAGCAATGGCGTACCTGCCGGGTCCCCCCACACGCGGTAGCCGAGCGCACGCCCGTCCGGGAGTTGGAGCAGGCGGTCGGGTACGTTGTCGGCCGTCATCATCCCGTGCCGAGGTCGCGTTCGAACAGCAGCACGGCCGGCTCGGTCTCGCTCATACCGCTCTGCCGAAAGCCGAGCGCACGGTAGAGGTTCTGCGCCGCGGTCATCGTTGGCAACGTGTCGAGGCACATGCGGGTGTAACCGAGCCTCTCCGCCTCGACGATGGCGGCCAGCGCCAGCTTGCGGCCGAGGCCCGTGCCGCGCCCGGCGGGCCGCACGTAGAGCCGCTTCATCTCGCATAGGCCCGGCACCTCGCGGACCGCTCTCAGGGCGACGCAGCCGAGCAGGCCGCCCCCGGCCGCCTCGCGCGCCAGCAGCATGGTGCCCCCCGGAGGCGCATATTCGCCCGGCAGACCCGCAAGCTCAGCATCGAAACCCTGGAAGCAAAGCGAGATGCCGATGCCGGCTTCGTACTCGCGCAGCAGCGCCACGATGCCCTTCCGGTCATGCTCATCGAAGCCCTTATGAAGCAGGACCTGGCGCATGCCTCACGACGCGATCATGGAACACGCGGCGGCACAGCGTCCCTGCCGGCCATCCCAAGCAATTGGCAATGCTTGCCGCGATATCATGCGTGCAGCTTGAGCGCGAAAGGCGGCTCTGGCAAGATCGCAAGCCTCCGGCCACCGGTGTTGTGCATGAACGTCGTCCCGTTTCCCCAGGCCGGGTCCAGGCGCCGGCTCGGCAATCCGATCGAGCCTCCGCCGGCGCTCGGCGGCACGGCGCCAACCGCCGCTGATCGTTCCGCCGATGACACACAGGAAGACCGGCGGCGGATGCAGCAGAACCTTGCGGCGTTCCTGCTGGTTGCCGCGCTCGTGCTGTGCGGCGCCTGGATGATCGATCGACTGATGGCCTACTCGCGGACGCTGACGTGCATCGCCACCGGACATCGGGCATGCACCATCATCGATCCGCGGCATCTCCCCTCGCGCTAGCGGCCGTCAGGTCAGGAGATTGAACAATTCCCCCGATCTTCTCCCTCGCCCATCTCACCTTGCTGCACCTGCCGCCCCCGGAGCTCATCGCCATCGCCGCGCGAGTCGGTTTCAAAAAGGTTGGATTGCGTCTCCTGCCGGCTGCTCCGGGCACGCCGCATTATCCGCTCATGCAGGATGCGCATGGCCTCGCCGAGACGCTGGCCTGTGTCCGCGCCACGGGCGTCGGCGTCTTCGATCTCGAGATCATCCGCATCGGCCCCGGCTTCCATCCGCAAGACTTCCTGCCGTTCTTCGAAGCCGGAGCGCGGCTCGGGGCAAAAGCCATCCTCGTCGCCGGCGACGATCCCGACGAAGCCAGGCTCACCGATGCATTCGCCTCGCTGTGCGAGGCGAGCGCCCCGTTCGGCCTGAGCGCCGATCTCGAGTTCATGCCCTGGACCCGGGTGCCCGATGCGCGCACGGCGCTGCGCATCGTGACCGAGGCCGCCCAGCCGAACGGCGGCGTGCTCGTCGATGCCCTTCATGTCGCGCGTTCGGCCACGAGCCACGCCGACATCGCGGCGATCCCACCCGCGCGGCTCCACTACACCCAGATCTGCGACGCCCCGTCCGAGGTGCCGCCGACCGCCGACGGCCTCATTCGCGCGGCCCGCTCCGAGCGGCTGCCACCCGGCGAAGGCGCTCTCGACCTTGCCGGACTCTTCGGGCTGCTTCCGGCCGATCTGCCTGTCAGCGTGGAAATCCCCCACGATGAGCGCACCCGCAACGCCGGAGACGAGGGCTGGGCACGCCGCACGCTCGAGGCATCACGGCGCATGCTCGCCCGCCTCGGCCGCTGACCGCGGTTCGCCCGCCGGTTTGCTATGCCCGTTCGACGAGGAGAACGGCGGCCCTCGCTGCCACGACCCGCGCCTTGCTGCCGGCCGGCATGTCGGGACCCTCGGCCGGCCACAGCGTATCGCCGACACGCAGCTTGCCGCGCCCGCCCTCGATCGCTTCCGCCACCACCAGCACGCGGCCTACGAGTTGTTGGCCAGGACGGTTGAGATCAGGCTGGTCGCTGCGCGAGATGCTCGGGTGCGCCCATACGAAGTCGATGACGACGTCGGCGACCAGCAGGCCGCCGCCGGCAGCCAGCCACCACCAGCCCTCGGACTGGCCATAGCTCAGCTTGTAGCCGCCGGTCAGCAGCAGGATCGCGCCGAGCCAGGGGAGCGCCACGCTGACGAAGGCGACGGCCCAGGCAACGACGCCAGGGTCGCCATCAGGCCGTTGCACGCTCCACCACCAGCACGGTGCCTCTGGTGCCGGTGACCGTGACGCGTGTGCCAGCCGGCGCGTCGGGGCCCTCGGCCTGCCAGACCGTGTCGCCAACCCGCACCTTGCCGCGGCCGTTCTGGATCGCCTGCTCCACCACCAGCGACCGGCCGACATACTGCTGGCCGCGCTCGTTGAGGTCGGGCAGGTCGCTCTTGGCAACGTCCGGCCTCACGTAGCGGCGCACCCAGAACACCGTCAGCACGGCGATCACGCCGAAAGCGATGATCTGGTAGGGCCAGGTAATGCCGGTCGCCATCGCGAGGAAGCCGACCACCACCGCCGCCATGCCGAACCAGAGGAAATGCACGCCTGGAATGAAGGTCTCGAGCGTGAAGAGCACCACCGCCAGAATGAGCCAGTTCCAGAGCCCGAAGGCGGCGAAGTAGGCGAGAAGCCCCTGCATGTATGACCCTCCCTCGGCAGCCCGTTCAGGACTGCGGTACGCTGCCCTGGCGTGACGCGCGCGAGGGCGTGGGATGACCAGCGGCCCCGTTCTTGCCGAACGCTTCGCTGGTGATTTCTGCGAGTCCGGCCAGTGATCCTATCACGGCCGAAGCTTCCAGCGGCATCATCAGCACCTTCTGGTTGGGCGACTTGGCGATCGCCTCCAGGGCCTTCACGTAGTTGGTGGCGACGAAATAGTTGATAGCCTGCACGTTGCCCCCGGCAATCGCCTGGCTCACCATCTCGGTCGCCTTGGCCTCGGCCTGTGCAGCGCGCTCGCGCGCTTCGGCATCGCGGAACGCGGCTTCCTTGCGGCCCTCGGCGGCCAGCATCACCGCTTGCTTCTCGCCTTCCGCTTTCAGTACGGCGGCCTGGCGCAGACCCTCGGCCTCGAGAATCTGAGCCCGCTTGTCGCGCTCCGCCTTCATCTGCCGCGCCATGCTGTCGACGAGGTCGCGTGGCGGCGCGATGTCCTTGATCTCGATGCGCGTCACCTTCACGCCCCAGGCCTCGGTGGCGGCGTCCACCACCTGCAGCAGGCGGGCGTTGATCTGGTCGCGGTTGGACAGGAGCTCGTCGAGGTCCATGGAGCCCATGACGGTACGGATGTTCGTCATCGTCAGGTTGACGATGGCACTCTCCAGCCGATCCACCTCGTAGGCGGCCTTGGCCGCGTTGAGAACCTGGAAGAAGTTGACGCCATCCACCGTGACCATGGCGTTGTCGCGGGTGATGATGTCCTGGGACGGAATATCGATCACCTGCTCCTTCATGTTCATCTTGGCGCCGACGCGCTCCATGACGGGCACCAGGATGTGTAGGCCGGGATTGAGCGTGCGCGTGTAGCGCCCGAAGTTCTCGACCGTGTACGTATAGCCCTGCGGCACCATCTTGACGGTGGACCAGAGCGCGGCCACCGCCAGCACGATCAGCAGCAGCGCGAATGTCTCAAAGCCGAACGGGTTCATGGGGTTTAGCCCCTCCTCGAATATCACGGCCCATATTTAGGCGTGAATTTGAGCGAGTTTTAGGGCGTGAATGCGAAATACTGGTAAAAGACAAGTTCACGGAAGATGAACTGGCATACAATACGCAGGGACTTGACGCGCCTATTGCAATGCGAAAGTACCGAGAGCGCGCGTTACAACCAGCCCATCAACTCCCGGCGCACGATGTGCTCGATGACACGCATGCCCTCCTCGCTGTCGTTGAGACAGGGGACGCAGGTGAAGCGCTCGCCGCCGCCCGCCAGGAAGACGCCGCGGTTCTCGATATCGAGCTCCTCCAGCGTCTCCAGACAGTCGGCCGAAAAGCCCGGCGCGACGATAGCCAGTCTCTTCACCCCTGCCTTTGCCAGGCCGGCGACCGTATCGATCGTATAGGGTTGCAGCCACTCCTCATTGCCGAACCGGGACTGGAAGGCCGTGTGCCACCGCTCGGCGGGCCAGCCGAGCCGTTCGCGCAACAGGCGCGACGTCTTCTGGCACTGGCAATGATAGGGATCGCCGCTCTCCAGATAGCGTCGCGGCATGCCGTGAAATGACGCAACAAGAGCTTCCGGCTCGAAGTCGAGCGCGGCGAAATGGCGCCGCGCGGACGCTGCCAACGCTTCGATATACACGGGGTCGTCGAAATAGGGCGGCGCTGTGCGCACGGCGGGTTGCCAGCGCAAGCTCATCAGGCTGCGAAACGCCTCATCGCAGGCGGTTGCGGTCGTGGCGCCGGCATACTGGGGGTACAGTGGGACGATCAGGATGCGGTCGCACCCACTTTGCTGTAGC
>DATFCC010000299.1:0-6041 GCA_035253505.1 Hyphomicrobiaceae bacterium | reverse complement strand
GATTTCAACGCGCCGCATGTGGACTGGGAGTTCTGCAAGGAGCAGCCCTACGGCGAGCCGATCGCGCACGGGCCGCTGGTGCTGGCCATCGCCGGCGGCCTGATGTGCCAGTCCGGTATCAATGATGGCACGATCGTCGCCATGCTGGGTGTCGATCAATGGCGCGTGCACAAGCCGGTCAAGCACGGCGACACGCTCGAGGTGGTCATGACGGTGACCGAGAAGCGGCGCACCAGCAAGGGCGACAAGGGCATCGTCTCCTTCAAGCGCGAGATCCGCAACCAGCATGGCGAGGCCGTGCACACCATGAACGCGTCCAGCATGTACCTGTGCCGGGAGGTCACCGCGTGACGCGCCGCGTCGCGGTCATCGGCGGGGCGGCGAGCCCCAACGGCAAGCTGCAGACGCCGTCCGAGGCGCCCTTGCAGGCGGTCGAGCACGAAATCCTGGCGCCGCTGGTGATCGACGCCATGGCGGCCGCGGGCCTGCCCAAGGACGAGGTCGGCGCTCTGGTGTTCGCCATATGCCGGCCGTACACGCTGCAGAAGTATTTCGCGACCTTCATGGCCAACTACCTGCGCCTGCCGCTGAAGGGCACCATCATGGAGGTGCTCGGCAACGGCATGACCGGCGGCATGGCCTTCGACGAGGCGGTCAACACGGTTGCCCTGGGGCACGCTGACGTGGCGCTGGCGCTCGGCATCAACATGGAGAGCCAGGCGGCCTCCGCCGATCACGCCATGTCCACCATGCGCGCCACCGGCGACGTGGACTTCCACTCCATCTTCGGCTTCACGCCCATCGCCTGGTACGCCATCGACGCGATGCGCTACATGCACGAGTTCGGCGCCACGCGGGCCGAGCTGGCGAGCGTCGCGGTGAAAGACCGGCGCCATGCGGCGCTCAACCCGATCGCCCAGTTCAGGAAGCCGCTGACGCTCGAGGAGGTGCTCGCCGCGCGCCCGATCGTGGAGCCGCTGGGCCTCTACGAGGTGCCGCCGCGCGGTGACGGCGCGGTTTGTCTGGTGGTGTGCGCCGAGGAGGTGGCGAAGTCTACGGGCCGACCCTACGCGCTGGTGCGCGGGCGCGGCTTCTTTCACGAGGGCGCGCACCAGATCAATGAGGTGCCCAACGACATGACGGCGTTCGTGGCCGCGCAGGGCGCGGCGGCAGCGGCCTACCGGTCGGCCGGCATCACGGCGGCCGATCTCGACCTCGCCGAGCTCTACGCCCCCTGCACCATCGTGCAGGTGCTGGCCGGCGAGGCGCTGGGCCTCACGCCGCGCGGCAAGGGCGCCGCCCAGGCGGCGGCCGGCGAAACCTCGCTCGGCGGCCGCATCCCCATCTGCACGTCCGGCGGCTGCCTGTCACGTGGCCATCCGTCGTACGTCACGGGCCTGCTGACGATCTACGAGCTGTGGGAGCAGCTCACCCGTCGCGCCGGCGAGCGGCAGGTGCGCAATGCACGCCTCGGCGCCGGTAGCTGCGAGCTCGGCAACTACAACGCCGCGCTGGTCCATGTCCTGGAGGCCGCGGCATGAGCCTGCCCTTCCTCGAGGTTGCCTATGCCCGCCCGTGGCCGCCGCGCGTGAGCGCCTTCACCAAGCCGTTCTGGGATGGATTGGCCGAGGGTCGCCTGATGACGACGCGCGGACGCACATCTGGTCGCCTGACGTTCCCGCCCAAGCCGTTTTGCCCCTACGACTGGGGTCGCGAAGTCGAGTGGGTTGAGCTGTCTGGTCGCGGCAAGCTCTACTCGCAGACCGTCATCCACGCGGTGCCCACCGCCTTCGCTGGCGAGGCGCCGATCCGCAACGGCATTGTCGATCTCGATGAGGGCCTGCGCATCGCCGCGCGCATCCTCGGCGAGCCGGCGCTCGATGCGGCCGTCGAGTGCGTGGTGCTGCGCTACACCGACGGCCCGCTGTTTGGGTTCCGGCTGGCTTGACCACGGAGGATCGGCGAGCAAGCACCGACCCGACGCGACCCGCCAGCACGGCCTTTCCGATTGAGATAGAACCGGTCCGCTGGCTTCAGCCCCGTGCTGAGCTTGTCGAAGCACGGCTTGGGACGTGCGCGCGGCCCGTCCTTCGACGAGCTCAGGACGAAGTCGAGAGCGCGGGAGTTGCCCCGTTCTTGACGGAAGCAATTTAGGTCAGTGCGCCCTGCTTGCGCAGATCGGCAACCTCTTGCGTCGTGAAGCCCCAGGCGGCGAGCTGGACCTCCGTATCGCTGCCGGGCTGATCGGGCAGCCGGGTCGGCTCGGGCTGTGACCGGCTGAAGCGGGGCGCGGGCGCCGGTTGCATCACGCCTTCCACCTCCATGAAGGCACCACGGACGCGGTTGTGCGGATGGGCCCAGGCCTCCGGGATCGACAGGACGGGCGCGAAGCATGTCTCGCTGCCCTCGAGAAGCGCACACCACTCCGCGCGCGTCTTGCCGCGAAAGATTTCGGCGAAGCGCGCGTGCAGCTTAGGCCAGTTCTTGCGGTCGTGCTGGCCGGGCAGGTCCTCCCTGTCGAGACCCAGAATGCGCAACAGCTCGTCGTGAAACTTCTTCTCGACGTTGGCGATGCTGATGTACTGCCCGTCGCTGGTCTCGTAGACCTGGTACCAGGGTGCCGCCCCATCGAGCTGGTTCTCGCCCCGCTCGTCGCTCCACACGCCCTGCGCGCGCAGGCCGTGCATGAAGGTCATGAGAGAGGCGGCCCCGTCGACCATGGCGGCGTCGACCACCTGGCCCCGTCCGGAGCGCATCGCCTCGATGATGGCGGAGAGCATGCCGATGGCCAGCAGCATACCGCCGCCCGCGAAATCGCCGATGATGTTGAGCGGAATGACCGGCGGCTCACCCTTCCTGCCGATCGAATGCAGGGCGCCGGACAACGCGATATAATTGAGGTCGTGCCCGGGCGCGCTCGCCAGCGGCCCGTCCTGCCCCCAGCCCGTCATGCGGCCGTAGACCAGCTTGGGGTTTGCTTTGAGACAAACATCCGGGCCGAGCCCGAGCCGCTCCATGACGCCCGGCCGGAAGCCTTCGATGAGCGCGTCGGCCTTGCTCGCCAGCCTCGCCACGACGGCGACGCCGGCCGCAGATTTCAGGTCGACGACAATGGTGCGGCGGTTCCGATTGAGAAGCGACAGGCGATCGCTAACCCCTGGCCGTGTGCCGCCGGGCCGCTCGATGCGGATGATGTCGGCGCCGAGATCCGCCAGCAGCATGGCGCAATAGGGACCGGGTGCCAGTCCCGCCATCTCGACGATGCGAATGCCCTTCAACGGTCCCATGCGGTCCTCCCACGGTCTTGCATGCCAATGCAACAATCGCGGCGATTTCGCGCGCCAGTGGCCAGCGTGACTGCACTCGGCTGCACCCTACAAGCCCCGGCGGTCGTGGCCGACGTGCCGGCAATGCTGCCATGCCGCGACCTCGCGGTACATTGCGAAGCCGCATCTTCCGTGGAAACGTGCTCCGACACGATCCTTTCGACCGCCCAAGGAGGAACATGCATGGCCGCCTCGACTAGATCTCATGCCGGCAACGGGGCGGCATCAGCTCTCGACTTCGATGCGATCATCATCGGCGCCGGCATGTCCGGCGTCTACCAGCTCTACCGCCTGCGCGAGCTCGGCTTGCGGGTGCGCGTGTTCGAGGCGGGCACCGGCGTCGGCGGCACCTGGTACTGGAACCGCTACCCCGGCGCTCGTTTCGACTCGGAGAGCTACTCCTACCAATACTCGTTTTCGCAAGAGTTGCTGGACGAGTGGAACTGGTCCGAGCACTTCGCGGGCCAACCCGAAACGCTGCGCTACATCAACTACGTCGTCGACAAGTTCGACTTGCGCCGCGACATGCAGTTCCGCGCCCGCGTCATCGCCGCCCACTACCACGACGATGCGCGCGCCTGGGACGTGACGCTGGAGGACGGCAGCAGGCACACTGCGCGCTTTCTCGTCACCGCCATCGGCCCGCTTTCCGCACCGACGCTGCCGCGCATCGAGGGCCTTGGCTCGTTCAAGGGGCCCGCGTTCCATACGTCGCAGTGGCCGCATGAGCCGGTGAAGTTCGAGGGCAAGCGCGTGGCCGTGATCGGCACCGGCGCCACCGGCGTGCAAACCATCGCCGAGGTCGCCAAGACGGCCGGGCACCTGACCGTGTTCCAGCGGACCCCCAACTGGTGCAAGCCCCTTCACAACGGCAAGATCGACGAGGCGACGCAGAAGAAGATCAAGGCCAACTATCCGGAGATGTTCAAGCGCTGCCAGGAGACGTACGCCTGCTTCCTGCACACCGTGGACCCGCGCGGCACATTCGAGGTGACGCCGGAGGAGCGCGAGGCCTTCCTGGAGAAGCAATATGCCTCGCCCGGCTTCGGCATGTGGCAGGGGAATTTCCGCGACATGCTGACCAATCGCGAGGCCAACAAGCTGATTTCCGACTTCGTGGCCCGCAAGATTCGCGAGCGCGTGAAGGACCCGGAGGTGGCCGAGAAGCTGATCCCCAAGGATCACGGCTTCGGCACCCGGCGCGTGCCGATGGAGACCAAATACTACGAGGTCTACAATCAACCCAACGTCAAGCTCGTGGACATCAAGGCAACGCCGATCGAGCGCATCACTCCGACGGGCATCAAGACCACGGACGCCCAGTACGAGTTCGACATCATCATCTACGCCACGGGCTTCGACGCGATCACCGGAAGCTTCGACCGCATCGACATCCGAGGTCAGGACGGCTTGCGGCTGAAGGACAAGTGGGCGAACGGACCGCTGACGTTCCTGGGCGTTCAGGTCGAAGGGTTCCCCAACATGTTCATGCTGGTGGGCCCGCATACGGCGTTGGGCAATATCCCCCGCAGCATCGAGTACAACGTCGAGTGGGTGGCGCGCCTCATCCGCCACATGCAGGAAAAGAGCTTGACCCGCGTAGAACCGCGGCCGGAGGCTGTCGACGACTGGACCGACTACGTGAAGGAGATGGGCAAGGGCCTGCTGTCCAACGAGGTCGACTCGTGGATGACCGGGATCAACTCCAACGTCGAGGGCAAGCAGGTCCGCATCATCGCCCGCTATAGCGGCAGCGCACCGGCCTACCGGCAGCGCGGCGACGCGGTAGCCTCCGGAGGCTACCGCGAGCTGGCCATGACCTAGGGCAAGCTGCGACGAGAAAGGCGCCGCGAGGAGCGGCCCAAAGCAACGGAGTACGGGCATGGACCTCAAGCTGCGTGGGAAACGTGTGGTCGTCGCCGGCGGCAGCAAGGGCATCGGCCGATCGATCGCGCTGGGCTTTGCCGGCGCCGGCGCGGCCGTTTCCATTTGCGCACGCGGGCAGGCCGGCCTGGACAAGGCATCGGCCGAGATCACCAAGCTCGGCGCCAAGGCACACGCCGCCGTCTGCGACCTGTCCGACAAGAGCGCCATCGCCACCTACGTCGCCGCGGCGGCGGATTCGCTGGGCGGCATCGACATCCTGGTCAACAACGCGTCCGGCTTCGGGCAGACCGACGACGAGGCCGGATGGGCCAAAGGCCTCGATATCGACATCATGGCCACCGTGCGCGCCTCGCACGCCGCCATTCCATTCCTCGAAAAGGCGGGCGGCGGTGCGATCCTCAACATCTCCTCGATCTCCGGCTATCGCGCCAGCGGGCGCTCCGCCCCGTACGCGGCCGTCAAGGCGGCGCTGATCAACTACACCATGTCGCAGGCGTTCATGCTGGCGCCGAAGAAGATCCGCGTGAACGCGATCGCGCCGGGCTCCATCGAGTTCCCGGGCGGCATGTGGGAGGAGCGCAAGGCGTCGAATCCGCAACTCTACAATGCCATCCTGCGCTCGATCCCGTGGGGCCGGCTCGGCCATCCCGAGGAGGTCGCCAATGCAGCGCTGTTCCTGTGCAGCGATGCGGCCTCCTGGGTCACCGGGCAGACGCTGAACGTGGACGGCGGGCAGATGCTGGTCTGAACCTCACCACCCCTTCGGGGATAGCCATGAGCCAAGCAGGCGAGATTGCCCAACGCATCGCCTTCGATGACTTCCTGAAG
>DATFCC010000298.1:0-18531 GCA_035253505.1 Hyphomicrobiaceae bacterium | reverse complement strand
AGAACGCCTGGCTCTTGCCCGCGATGTAATAGACGATGAAGTAAAGCACGATCGGCGACAGCACCGGCAGAAGCGACGGCACGATCATTTCCTTGATCGCCGCGCGGGTCAGGAGGTCGACCGCCACGCCGTACTCCGGCTTGCCGGTGCCGTCCATGATGCCCTTGATCTCCTTGAACTGCCGGCGCACCTCGACCACCACGGAGCCCGCTGCGCGGCCGACCGCCTCCATCGCCATGGCGCCGAACAGGTACGGCAGCAGGCCGCCGACGAACAGGCCGACCACGACATAGGGGTTGGACAGCGAGAACAGGTTGTCGACGTTGAGGCCGGTGAAGATCGAGCCGGGCTTGGCCTGGGCGGCGAAGAACTTCAAGTCCTCGTTGTAGGCGGCGAACAGCACCAGGGCGCCGAGGCCCGCCGAGCCGATGGCGTAGCCCTTGGTGACGGCCTTGGTGGTGTTGCCGACGGCATCGAGGGCATCGGTGGTCTTGCGGATTTCCTTCGGCAGGCCGGCCATCTCGGCAATGCCGCCGGCGTTGTCCGTCACGGGGCCGAACGCGTCCAGCGCCACCACCACGCCTGCCAGCGACAGCATGGCGGTGACGGCGATGGCGATGCCGAACAGGCCGGCGATGTTGAAGGACACGATGATGCCGGCGACGATGATCAAAGCCGGCAGCGCCGTCGCCTCGAGCGAGACCGCGAGCCCCTGGATGACGTTGGTGCCGTGCCCGGTCTTGGAGGCGTCGGCGATGGAGCGCACCGGGCGATAGTTGGTGCCGGTGTAGTATTCCGTGACGACGATGATGAGCGCCGTCACAACCAGGCCCACCACGCCGCACCAGTAGAGGTCGAGGCCGGTGAAGCTGACGCCGCGGGAGGTGAAAGTGGTGCCCATGCCGAGGATCGATTCCGTCACCGGCCAGAGCGCGACGATGGACAGGATGCCGGTGGCGATGATGCCCTTGTAGAGCGCACCCATGATCGACTGGTTGGCGCCGAGGCGCACGAAGAACGTGCCGATGATGGAAGCAACGACGCCCACGGCGCAGACCGCAAGCGGATAGAGCATGAGGTTGCCCACCACAGGCTGGCCGGCGAAGTAGATCGCCGCGAGCACCATGGTGGCAACCACGGTCACTGCATACGTCTCGAACAGGTCGGCGGCCATGCCGGCGCAGTCTCCGACATTGTCACCGACGTTGTCGGCGATGGTGGCGGGGTTGCGCGGATCGTCCTCGGGTATGCCGGCCTCCACCTTGCCGACCAGGTCGCCGCCGACGTCGGCACCCTTGGTGAAGATGCCGCCGCCGAGACGGGCGAAGATCGAGATGAGGGAGGCGCCGAAGCCCAGCGCCACCAGCGAGTCGACGACCGTGCGGCTGGTGGTGGAGTAGCCGAGCCCGACCGTGAGAATGGCGTAGTAGATGACGACGCCGAGCAGCGCCAGGCCGGCAACCAGCAGGCCCGTCACCGCACCGGCGCGGAATGCCATGGACAGGCCTTCGGCGAGCGAACGCGTGGAGGCCTGCGCAGTGCGCACATTGGCCCGAACCGATACGAGCATGCCGATGAAGCCGGCGGCTCCCGACAGCACGGCGCCGAGCAGGAACCCTAAAGCGACTAGCAGACCGAGGAGCCAGGCGACGATCACGAAAATCACGACGCCGGCGATGGCGATGGTCGTGTACTGGCGGGTGAGATACGCCTGCGCGCCCTCCTGGATGGCGCCGGCGATTTCCTGCATGCGAGGCGTGCCGGCATCGGATGCCATCACGGCGCGCACGGTAAAGGCGCCATAGACGATCGAGAGCAATCCGCAACCGATGATCGCCCACATCACAGCACCCATGGCCGCTTCCCCCTGATGAGATTGCACGCTGGAGACAAGGAACGCGGCCGTGCACCGGCCGCCGTCGTTCCGAAGTGCCCGCTACCGGGCCGGAATCGCGCGGGACCATGCCAAAAGTGCGTCCACGTGGCAACATGGGCACATCGTCACAATGAGCAGGTGCTCCCGGGGGTCAGCCTGCGGACACCGCACCCGGCCGAAGGCCACGCGTCCGCACTGGCCAGGGCCCGGCAATCGCCTGCTGCGGTGCAAAAACAAAGGCCGGGAGCCCTGAAGCTCCCGGCCTTCCCCCCGCTGCCTTGCCAACGCCCTCTCGCGATCGGCAAAGCGCATCTCCATCAAACGGCTGCTTTCTCCTCCGGCTCCGGCGCGGTTGTTGCAGGCTCCGCCGGTACCGGTGCTGCCCCGGCCGGCGGCATGGCCGCGATAGCCGGCACAAACACCTCGCGGTCGCGCCGGCGCGCCTGCGGCGGCTGGAACGCACGACGCGCATGAAAATCGCAGTAGGGCAAGCCGGCAATCTTCTTGCGTCCACAGAAATGGAAGTCGGGAAGTTGTGGATCGCCGATCGGCCAGCGGCAGCACGTCTCCGTCAAGGTCTGGATGGAGCGGCGCTCGTTGACCGGGATCACCAGCTCTTCGGCCGGCGGCGTATAAGGTTCCGTATCACCCAGGTAGAGCTGTCGCAGCGCCGGATTGCCGATGTTGGCAAAGCGCGGCTTCATCAGGCGCCGCGGCTGCTGCGCCCTGGCGCGCGGGCGATGCGATTTCATGCGCGAGGTGGTGGCGCGTCCCGAAAGGCCGAGACGATGCACCTTGCCGATCACGGCGTTGCGCGTGACGCCCCCGAGACGGCCGGCAATCTGGCTGGCACTCAACCCATCCGACCACAGCTTCTTCAGAGTCTCGACGCGCTCGTCATTCCAGGACATACCCTGCTTCTCCCGCTATTGCGATACTGGCGGGATCCGAGGCACGCACGGATTCCGGCCATCCTGGCCGGGGCTGGGAAACGCATTCGCAAGGCGCGGAAGCGCGCGAACGCGAGCCAGATCGGCCGACGAACTACGCAACTGGGAACAGTGAAGGGCTGGTGCTTTCGACGCGGCGCGCGGACAACCATCCGCTTACATACAGGCGCCGTTACGCGTCCTGACCCCGGCTACTCGCCCCATCGCATCAACGCGCGACATGCCGTGGGCCAACGAGGAGAGATTACTACACCCTTAACGGCGGCCTCAAGCAAACGCTGTCCTTGCCGGCGGCAATGCGGAATGGACTGTGACTCGACGACCACAGATTCCGCTACAACTTGTGAATAGCGTGGATGACCGATTGCGTGCGGCGAATATCACGCTCGCGCGCTTGACGGCTCCTCGAAGGCGTAGCCGGCGCCGCGCACGGTGCGAATGGGATCGCTGTCCGCACCGCGGATCAGCGCCTTGCGGAGACGGCCGACATGCACGTCGACCGTGCGTCCGTCGATGAACGCATCCCGCCCCCACACGCCGTCAAGAAGCTGCTGGCGCGATAGCACGCGGCCCGAGTTCTCCATGAAAAAGGCCAGCAGCTTGAATTCCGTCGGACCCAGCCGCACCTCGCGCTCGCGGCGCGTTACGCGGTGCGCGGTGCGGTTGAGGGCGATGTCGCCGGAGCGCAGGATATCGGCGATCCGGGTCGGCGCCGCCCGCCGCAGCAGGGCCTTCACGCGCGCCATCAGCTCCAGCACCGAGAAGGGCTTGACGACGTAGTCGTCGGCGCCGGTGGCGAGGCCGCGCACGCGGTCGCCCTCTTCGCCGCGTGCGGTCAACATGAGGATGGGCACGTTGCGCAGCACCTCGCGCCGCCGCAGCCGGCGGCAGAGCTCGATACCGGAGAGGCCGGGCAGCATCCAGTCGAGCACGATGAGATCGAACCGGTCCTCCTCGACGAGCAGCTCGGCCTCCTCGCCGGTGACCGCCAGGGCGCACTGCAGGCCCTCCGCCTCGAGGTTGTAGCGGACGAGCTCGCCGATGGCGGCGTCGTCCTCGACCACGAGCACGCGCGGGGCCATCTCGATGGCGGCCGAAATCGGCACCTTCATTCCTTGCGGACCAGCGTGGAGCTCGTGTCGTCGCCCTTGGGGCGGTCGTCGGCAAGCGCCGTGCCGTGCACGAGATAGTGGACGTTCTCGGCGATGTTCGTCGTGTGATCGCCGATGCGCTCGATGTTCTTGGCACCGAACAGCAAGTGGGTGCACAGGCCGATGTTGCGCGGGTCCTCCATCATGTAGGTCAACAGCTCGCGAAACAGCGAGTTGAACATCGCATCGATGCGCTCGTCCTGCCGCCACACCATGAGGGCCTTCTCGGCGTCGCGCTCCGTATAGGCGTCGAGCACGTTCTTGAGCTGGCCCATGGCAAGCTCGGTCATGTGCTTGAGGCCGGCCATCAGCGGCTTGGGATGATTCTCGCCGGACACGGCCAGCGCCCGCTTGGCGATGTTCTTGGCCAGATCACCGATGCGCTCCAGATCGCCGGCGATCTTCAGCACCGTCATGACATGGCGCAAATCGTTGGCCATCGGCTGCCGCCGCGCGATCATGAGGATGGTCTGCTCCTGCAGGTCGCGCTCGAGGAGGTCGATGTCGCGGTCGCTGGCGACGGCGGTCTCGGCAAGCTTGGGATCCCGGCGCTCCAGGGCGTGGAAGCTTTGAGCCAGCAGGCGCTCCGTCAAGCCGCCCATCTGGGCGATTTTCTTGTCGAGCTGCCGCAGCTCGTGATCGTATGACTTGACGATGTGCTCGTGCATTGCCGCTCCTGGCCGATGGACGCCGCGTAGCCCGGGCGGAAAGGAGCCGGCGTGCGCTTCCGCCAAGCGCAGGCCCTGCGACAGACCCGCTCCGAAGCCCGACGTCTCAATCCCCTAGCATCATCGCATAAACCAAATATGACAAGGCAACTGGCTGATAAAGCGACCTTTGAGCTCCCTACTCCCCGACGGGAAGGACCACTGCGAAGGTAGAGCCCTGGCCCACCCGCGAGGTGACCTCCAGCTCGCCTCGATGCCGGTTGAGGATATGCTTGACGATGGCCAGGCCCAGTCCCGTTCCCCCCTTCTCGCGGCTGGCGGCAACGCTGACCCGGTAGAAGCGCTCGGTGAGGCGGGGCAGGTGCTGGGGGGCGATACCGGGCCCATCGTCGACAACCGTCGCCACGAAGCGGGCGGGATGGCCGGCCCCGGCCGACTCCCTGCCGATGCGCACCTCGATGCGGCCGCCGCGCTTGCCATACTTAATGGCGTTCTGCACCAGGTTCTGGAAGACCTGCACGATCTCGTCACCGTCCCCGCGAATGACGGCGGGCTCGGACAGAGGATGGAACTCGATAATGGTGCCCGCCTCGGCGGCGATCGGCTGCAGGCTCTGAATGACGTGCGCGACGGCTTCATTGAGATTGACGTGCTCGGCGGGTGGCAAGTGCTCGCGCATCTCCACTCGCGACAGTGACAGCAGATCGTCCACGAGCCGGGTCATTCGTTCGGCCTGCTCGCCCATCGTCTTGAGGAAGCGCTCGCGGGCCGCAGCGTCGTCCTTTGCCGCACCCTGCAACGTCTCGACGAAGCCGCGGAGTGATGCCAGCGGGGTCCTCAACTCGTGGCTGGCATGAGCGACGAAGTCGGCCCGCATCCGCGCGAGGCGGTCCTGATCGCTCAGGTCGCGGAAGGCAATGAGTAGCGCCGGGCCGTCCGGACCCCGCCGCGAACGATCGAGGGGGACGACCGTGGCGAGCAACCGCCGCTCGACGGGAACGCGCACCTGCAGGTCCACCGAGCAGGCGACGCCGGAGGCGAGGGCTTGGTCGACGGCCGCCAGCAGTTCCGGATCGCGGCTCATCGAGGCTACATGGCTGCCGCCGCGGGGGCGCGCGTCGAACAGGTCCTCCGCCAAACGGTTGGTATGCAGCACATAGCCGGAATCGTCGAGCACCAGCGCGGGCTCCGGCACGGCATCGATCAGCTTGCGCCAGAGACGCTCGGCCTCGACGGCCGACTGCCGCGCGCCGGCCGCACGCGACAGGCGGCCCGCTTCGTCGACCGGCCGGACCAGCGCCCAGCCGACGACCGCGGCGATCCCGAGGAGAGCGAGTGTGGGCGAAAGTCCACCGGCAATGATGAAGATCAGGCCGAGGACGACCGCGACGCCGACCTCGGTGCGCCGCCATGCAAGACGCGCCACGAGCGGCTCCAGCTCCAGGCAGAAGCGCCGGCTGGCCTCACGCCACCTCTGCCAAGCAAGACGTTGCACCGAACCGCACCCTGACTGTGTCCTGGCAGGATAGCACGTCGCGCAGGCAGGCCGGATAGCCCGCCGGCTCAGCCGACAGGTCCGCAAGGGCGATTATTGCGAGGGACGGCGGGGATCAAGGGAACCGCAGATCGCAATGGCCCCGCTGCGGCGCAGCTCCCCTCAATGCCAGATCTGCATGATCCAGATCCATGCGAACCCGGCGCCGATCGTGGTCAGCATGGCACCGAGGAACGGCCAGCGCAGGCGCACGAGGATGCGCTTTCGCTCGGCTTTCAGCCAATCGCGCACGAAGTCGGTGGTCGGCCAGAGGAACTGGTCCTCGAGGCTCAGGAACGTATCCTGGCCATGCCGCTTGTGCCGGGCATAGGCGGCGCGGACCTTCGAGTACCCCAGGCGCGCCAGCGCGGCGCGAGACCGCGCGTCCTCCTGCGCCTTGCGCACGATATCCGGCAGCTCGTCGCCGTCCGGGCCGACCATCGCGTGCGCCAGCCGGGCGCGCAGGGAGAATTCGCGCTCCGCCTCCATTGAGCGATGAGAGACCGGGCCGCCCTCGAGACGAGGCGGCTCCTGCGGCCCGGAGTTCGCGGTGCGTGTATGCCAAGACGCGAGCATGGAATGGCCTCCGCTGGCCGTCGGCGTGCTGCAATCCCCCGCGCGAGCCGCGAACCGAGCAACCGATTGCGATCACCTTGAGGCAAGCCCGCGCTTTTGCCGGCGGCGTGTTGCGGATGGAGCACATGGGCGGGCCGGCCGCTTATTTGTCGCTTTCGCTTCGTAGACAGGAATGGCAAGGGCACGGAGGGATTCTGCCAATGAGAGAGATCGCAGCTCTGCGCAGCAAGCTGAGAGAGATCAACATCGAGTACAGCCGGTTCTTGAGGAAGGGTGCCGCAGAGGAAAAGCTGGCGCGCATGGGAGAATTGAGGGCCGAGCGCCGCGGGCTGATGGCCCTCATTGCACAGGCCAATGCCGGCCATGATGCGCGCAGGCCTGGGAAAGCGCCCGCGCAGGCCTCCAGAGCGGCTCGAGCCGGGGCTGGCCAGCCGGCAAGCAACCGCCTGCGGCAGCGGTCAAGCCTGGTAGACGCGCGCGCCGCACGGTAGGAATGAACTCGCCGAGCAGAACGTGCGGACCGACTTGCCGGAACGGGAATATGGCGCAATGCTTCCCCGTTGTCGGACGAGACCATCGGTAGCCGCAGTGTCGGTGCCGGAGGCGCATTTGCAGCGACTGCGCGTCAGGCCGACAGGTCTGCTATCCGGGGGCGGGTTGAGATGCCGCGAGCTGGTTTCGCACTCATCACCTCGGCGACCGCCCTGACATGCCTCTGGCTCGGAGGCGGCCGTTCCAGCGAGGCCGCCGAGGCAGACGCCGCGACCGTGCAGGTCGCGGCGGTCGCCATCGACAGCGACCGGGTGGATCATCCCCCAGACGCGCGTGCCGAGCGCGAGAGCGGCGAACTCGAGTGGCTGGTCGCCCAGCTTCCGCCGTCCGGCGCCGCGGAGGCGAGTGGCGAAACGGTGCTGGCGGTGTTTGCCGCATCCACGCCGGAGGCGGTCGAGGAGGAGATCGCCAAGGCGCACAAGCTCGAGCGCGTGCGGCGTCTCGAGATCGGCTCACGCGAGAAGCGCGTCGTGCTCTATAGGATCACGGACGGGCGGAACCCTGCGGACGTCGTCGCGGCGCTCAGGAACGATGCGCGCGTGAGCACGGCGCAGCCGAATGCCCGCTATGCCGTGGCGCCGCAGTTGCCTCCACCGGCTCCCCCGGCGATCAGTGCGGCGCCGCCGGTATCGCCACGATCAACAAAGCAAGCCAGGCACCGCACGGCGAGGCCGGAGCGCAAGGTGCAGCCGCCCGCAGCTATCGCCGCAACTCAGGAACCCGCTGCGCCCGGATCCGCACTTTCGTTGCGCCGCTCGGAGCGGGGTGGCCTTGTGGCCAAGAGCCAGACCGCATTGCGATTTCCGACCGCCGACGAGCCCTTCGTCAATATCGGAGTGAGGAACCGCTAGGCACACGCAACAGCGACGGGGTCTGTAGTCTGTGTCATGAAGCGCTTGGCGTCTTGTGTGTGTGCGCTGTTGCTCTGGCTGTCCCCGGCGCTCGCCTCGGATAGCATCGCTCCCTGCTGCGCCGACCTGGAGGCGATTGTCGCTGCGCTGGAGGCGACCGCCTTGCGCAAGGGCAACAGCAAGATGAGCCTCCAGATCTATGGGCAGATCAACCGGGCCGTCCTCGCCTGGGACGACAGCTTCGACACCAAGGCTGTCGGCGTCGACAACAGCACCTCCTCCACGCGTGCCGGCTTCATCGGCCAGACGGCGTTACGGGTGGGCCTGCTTGCGGGCTTCCGCGTCGAGTTCGAGTTTCCGGCGCCCGCCTCCTCGGCGATGTTCAATCCTCGTGACGTCACACACGCCGAGGTGTGGAACAGCTTCGATCTGCGGCAGGCCTACTGGTACATCGCCGACGAGACCTTCGGCACCGTGTCTGTCGGCCACCAATGGCCAGCCACGGGCACACTGACGCTCATCAATCTCGGCAGCCAGATGAACGACGCGGCGCTGCACTATAACAATGCGTTCAGCATCGGCTTGAGCATCGCCGGCGGCATCTTCAGCGACCTCAAGTGGGGCCAGATCGCCCACAACGTCGATACCCTGCGCGGCAACTACCTGCGTTACGACACACCCGCGATCCTCGGCTTCATCCTGTCCGCCTCGGTGGGAGAAGACGAGAGCTGGGACGTGGCGCTGCGCTACCAGCTCGATGGCTCGATGTTCCGCCTGGCAGCCGGTGCAGGCTACCGCTACGAGGCCGCATCGCTTCTCAGCGAGGTGAAGGGCGGAGCTTCGCTCATTCACAATGCGACCGGGTTCTATGCGACGGTGGCGGGCGCGCTGCGCGAGGACGACCGCTCGAGCATCATCGGCCGGCCGCCGGCGCACTTCCAGTATCTGCAGGCGGGTATCAGCAGGAAATGGCTCCCCTACGGGGCGACCACCATCTACGGCGACGTCGGCATCTACAAGAACTTCAACGTCGGCGAGCTGTTGAGCGTCGACCCTCATACCAACCAGCTCGTGGTATGGGGGACGCTGTCCGAGACCGAGGTCATGCGCTGGGGCTACGGGCTCGAGCAGTCCTTCGACGAGGCGGGTGTGCTTCTGTACGCCCAGGCGCATCATTTCGAGCCGACCGTGGTCGGCTTCCCATGCGACCCCAATGCGCCGCCGGGCCAGTGCGGCGGCGATCCCAACAATCTCGTCACGCTGCCGATGCGCCCGTGGTCCGGCTACGTGGCGGGCATGCGCATCCGGTTCTAGATTCGCTCGCAGCCGGACCGTGTGACGGGCGGCAGCTCATCGCACCAGAAAAAGCGGACACTCGAGGACGGAGGCCAGCGGCCGCAGGTCCCCTTCGTCAGGCACCACGAGACCGCCGAACTGGCAGATCACAAAACCGCCGTTCAAGCGACGCAGCGCTTCCGCCACGACCGCCGCCTCACCGCGCGCCATGGCCGCCATCTCGATGCGCACATCCTCACGCGCCTCCACCACCAGACGCGACTGCTCGTCCATGCGGCCCAGAGCGTCCTCGTCCGGCGCAATCAGCAGCAGCACGATCTGCCCGCCGTCGAGGGCCGTCAGGCGTTCAGCGGCGCGAAGCAATGCGGGCAGTGAATTCATGTCCTCCACAGCGATCACGGCCGGGCCCGTGACATGCCGGGCACGGGGGCCGACCATGACGACCCCAGTCGTGCCCGAAATCTCTATCAGGAGCTGCTTCACCAAGGCGGCATTGCCGCCGGCGAAGGGCTCGCCGAGGGCCAGCACGTTCCATGGGCCCGTTTCGGCGCAAGCGACGGCCATGGCGCGCAGCGGCTCATCGCGCACGACGCGGGAGCGCAGCGGTACGTCGGAGAGCCGCGCGAGCGCCTCGATCTGGCGCCGCGCCGCCTGGGCCGCCAGCCGCAGGCCCTCGCTCATCTGGAGTGCGGATACGGTCCGGCTGCGCCGCCCGCTCAGCGATACTTCGCGCACGAAGCTGTAGGCGGCACAATCGAAGAGCTGCGCGTCCTCCACGAATACGCTTTCGATCTCGGCCTGGAAGGCGCGCGCCACGCGCACCGCGGCCTGCAAGGCGACAGCGCTCGGATGGGCCGAGCCGAGCTGCAGGACCACCCGGCCGCGATTCTCTCCGCTCTCGGCGACATGGGCGATCATTCGGCGTCTCCCACGCTCTCCCCGACGCTGCCCAGGCCCTTGCTGAAGCCGCGCGCACGCTCGGCGAAGCTCTTGAGCTTGTCCTCCACCAGCCGGTTGATGGTGCCGGCCGCAAACCGACCCTCCGCCCCCCGCTCGCCGGCCTTGATACCGGTCAGGATCTCGATCGCCTCGTCGACGGTGGCGACCGGAAATATTGAGAACTGCCCGTGACGGGCGGCCTCCACCACGTCCTCCCGCAGCATCAGGTGCTGGATGTTGGACTTCGGGATGAGCACGCCCTGCTGCTCGTTGAGCCCGCGCTCGCGGCAGATGTCGAAGAAGCCCTCGATCTTCTCGTTGACGCCGCCGATGGCCTGGATCTCGCCACGCTGGTTGATGGAGCCGGTGATCGCCAGCGACTGCTTGATCGGCTGCTCGGAGAGCGCCGAGAGCAGCGCCAGCAGCTCGGCCGCAGACGCGCTGTCGCCGTCGACGCCGCCGTAGGACTGCTCGAACACCAGCGTCGCCGCCAGCGCCAGCGGCACCTCGAGGGCATAGCGGCCGGCGAGGAAGCCCCAAAGGATCATCACGCCCTTGGAGTGCAGCGGCCCGCCCAGCTTGACCTCCCGCTCGATGTCGGTGACACGGCCCGAGCCCACCCGCACGCGGGCGGTGATGCGGCTCGGCCGGCCGAACGAGAATGTCCCGAGCTGCAGCACGGACAGGCCATTGATCTGTCCCACTTGCGCCCCTTCGGTGTCGACCAGCACGACGCCACGCGAGATTGTCTCCTGCGCGCGGTCGCGCAGGCGGTCGGCGCGCTGGATTTGTTCGTCGATGGCGCGCGCCACGTCCTGCTTGGTGGTGACCTTGCGCTTGGCCTCGCCCGACCAGTAGTCGGCCTCGCGCGCGATATCGGCGATGCGACCGATCTCGATCGACAGCTTCTCTCGATCATCCGCCAGCCGCGCGCCCTCGTCGATCAGGCGCGCGACGCCCGACGCGTCGAAGGGCTTGAGGCCGTGCTCCTTGACGATCGAGGCGACCAGGCGCGCATAGGCACGGTCGTTGTCGGAGGAGCGGGCGATGCTGTCGTCGAAGTCGGCTTGCACCTTGAAGAGGCGCCAGAAGTCGGGATCGGCCGCGGACAGCAGATAATAGAGCTCGCGGTCGCCGAACAGGACCACGCGTACGTCGAGCGGGATCGGCTCGGGATCGAGCGTCTGCGTGGAGATCGGGCTGAAGCCCGCCGCTTCTCCCGGGGGCTCGATGCGGATCTCTTGAGTCTTCACGGCGCGCTTCAACGCCTCCCAGGCGAACGGCGAGAGCAGCACCTTGCGCACGTCGATCAGCAGATAGCCGCCGTTGGCGCGATGCAGCGCGCCGGGCTTGATCAGCAGGAAATCCGTGACCAGCGTGCCCATCTGGGCAATGTGCTCGACGCGGCCGATCAGGTTGCCGTAGTTGGGATTGAGCTCCTCGACGACCGGCGCACCGGTTGTGCCCGCCTCGCCGGAGGAGACCATGACGTTGACCATGTAGCGACGGAAGCGCGCATCGTGCGCGGTGTCGGTGGGGCGTCTGACGAGAGCGTTCTCGTCCTCGCCGGGGCCGAGGAACAGGGCAACATTCTGGACCAGGTCGCGGCCGGCGGCGCGAATGAAGTCGAAGGCGGCGGGGACGTCGGAGAACGAGGCGAGCAAGTCGTCGAGGGCCTCGTCGACGGCGTGCTTGGCCACGTCCTCATTGAGCTCGCTCAGCGCAGAGCGGCGGACCTTGTCGGCCTTCGGCATGCGCTCCAGGATCGAGGCCATCTCTTTCTGCAGCGCCTCGATCTTGATCTCCACGTCCTTACGCATGGTTTCGGGCAGGGCGTTGAACACCTCGGGCTTGACTACCTTGCCCTCGTGCATCGGCGCCATGGTGAAGCCGGTCGGCGTGCGCAGGATGGCGATGTTCTGCTGCTGCGCCTTGACGTTCAGCGCTTCCAGCGCCTCCTCCTGGCCGGACCGGAACTGCTCGTCGATGGCCCGGCGCCGGACCTGGTAGTCCTCGCTTTCGAAGCGGACGGGCAGGACGCTTCTGAGCTCGTCGATCATGGCCACCATGCCGCGGGCGAGCGTCTTGCCGCGACCGGGAGGCAGCTTGAGCGCCTTCGGTTTGTTGGGCGTCTCGAAGTTGTAGACGTAGACCCAGTCGCTGGGTGTCGGTGCCTCCGCCGCCTTCGGCCCAAGGTGAAGCTTGACCGCGGTCGTCTTTCCCGACGCGGGCGGGCCGAGCACGAAGATGTTGAAGTCGTAGCTCTTGATGCTCGTCCCGAACTGGATAGCCTTGAGCGCGCGCTCCTGCCCGATCAGTCCGCTGGCGGGATCGAGCTCGTCGGTGGTCTTGAAACCGAGTGTCGCCGGATTGACGATGCGCCGCAGCTCGGAGGCTTCGAGCGGCTGGGGATGGGCGGCCACGGTCGTCACCTGTCCCGTGGTGTCGGCCGGCCGGCCGTCGTACTGTGCACGCTTGAAGAACGCCATTACGCCGCTCGAATGGTTGGGCCGGTCGCGACAATAAGAGCAGGCCGGGGCGATGAAAAGGCCGCCATCGGCGCCGCGACAAGGGGGACCCGCCCCGGCGTCAAGCCGGCGGCTTTCTCGCCAAATCCGAAAAGGGCTTACGCCATGACATTGGTCGGAACCGGGCCGTCGCAGATCGGGGAGGGCCGCCAGCCGGAGGCGGCGCACGACATCTTTCGCGGCGTCAGCCGGCTCCTGCGGGCACATGGCATGGCCGTGGTGGGCGAGGTCGGGCTTGCCAACGGCCGGCGCGCCGACGTCGTGGGCGTCGACGGAAGCGGGGACATCTGGATCGTCGAGATCAAGTCCTGCCTGGAGGATTTTCGCGCCGACCACAAATGGCCCGACTATCGCGCGTTTTGCGACTGCCTCTTCTTTGCCGTGGCACCCTCCTTCCCCCGCCACATCCTCCCCGCCGATTGCGGCCTGATCACAGCCGACCGCTATGGAGGAGACCTCGTACGCATGGCACCTCTGCAGAGGCTGGCCCCGGCGCGCCGGAAGGCACTGACGCTGCGGCTGTTGAGGCTGGCGGCATGGCGGCTGCAGCACAAGATTGATCCCGACGCCGATCTCGAGATGATGGGCGCACCGTAGCGATCGCGGATCGCGCACGGCCCCGGCATGGGCCTCAGGCGGAGAGGGGCGGGAGAATGACGAAGACGTGGCTCGATTTCGACATGCTGGCCCGGGCGGGCTTTCCGCTCGTGCGGCACGCCGCGGGCGAGAAAGTCTTCGTCGAAGGCGACGACGGCTCGTGCATGTATGTGGTCCACTTCGGACAGGTGAGCATCACGAAGCACGGAATGGTCCTGGAGCGCGTGGGTCCCGGGGGCATGTTCGGAGAGATGGCCCTGATCGATGGATCGCCGCGGAGTGCAACGGCCGTGGTCATCGAGGCGACCGAGGTCGCGCCGATCGACAGGGGCGCGTTCGATCATCTGGTCCGGCGGGACCCCGACTTCGCCTTGAGGATCATGCGCCTGCTGGTCGCGCGGCTGCGCCAGACAAATGCCAATTTGTGAGGCCGGGAGCGCCGCTTGGGACGCCGGAAAAAGACAGGGCGCCTCTAGCGGGGTGAGGCGCCCTGGTCCATCGACCCGCCGGTGCGGGGTTAAGCGGGTCGCAGCTACAACGGGGGACCCTCAGGATTATTCTGCGGGAGCGTACTTTTTTGATCTGCTATCCGATAGCGGATCGCGCGCTCAGCGTCCGCTTGGGGCGTTGAGAGCCACGAAGTGATGGCCGACATCGACGTGCACGTGGCTCATATCTGAGTAGGTCATCACACCGCCGGTCTTATGGTTGGCGATCAGCCAGCGCACGACCTCGTTCTTTCGACTGCCGGCGTCGAAATCGATGGCCTCGCCGGTGGCGTGCTTGGAGATACGGCCCGAGCCGGCGATGCGGGCGCCGGGCCGGCAGGTCGAGACGATCTTCATGGCTCCGAACTCGCGCTCGATGCGCTGGAGGAGCTGGCGTGCGGCCGGCTTGAGGCAGGCCAGCAGGTCTTCGGACGCCTTGTCGTGCCGAACGGGGCGTGTAGCGGGCCGAGGCGCGGGCGGCGTCGCGGGCATGACCTGTGGGTCCGGCAAGGAAGCCAGTCGCAAGGGGCGCACGGCAGGCTGCGGGACCGGCGGTATGATGACGTTGTCTGCGGCGTGCACGCGCGGCACGCCTCCGTTCCACCGGTGGATCAGCCTCGGCACCGGCGGCACGATCATTTCCGATCGGGCGTCGGTGGCCTGCGCCAACCAGTCCGCGCGGCTTGCATCGGCCGAGCTGCGATCCTGGACGGCGCCCGCGGCGCGCGCGGGTGGCGACAGGCAAATGGCTGCCAGCGCGGCCGCCATGGCAGCCGCTCGAAGCGCTCCGTGCATTCAATCCCCGTTCTTTCCCTTGGCCCGTTTCGCATGCGCCGCCGCGGCGATCGTCCCGCCCCGACTGCGCCCCCACTGCGATCCGCCGCGCAAGTTGTCGCTCCTGCATGTGGCGAGACTGCGGCCCCTGAGCGCACGCGCGCACGGGCATGATCGGCTTATCGCTTGTCGGCGCACGCATGGGGTTCAGGCGCCGTCGACCTGGGCTGCGACGCGGCCGGCAAAGCCCTCGAGCGCCTCGGGCACCAGCTCGACGGCCAACAACCGTGCCGGATTGACGGGACCCGGCAAGGCGATCCGCCCGGCCGGGACGCGCTTGAACCCCAGCCGCGCGTAGTACGGCTCGTCGCCCACCAGAACCACGAGCCTGATGCCGGCCGCACGCGCTGCCGCGAGCGCCTCGGCAACAAGCGCGCGCCCATGGCCCTGGTTGGCGAACGCCGGTTCGACGGCGAGCGGTCCGAGCAGCAGGGCGCCGCCGCTGCCGCCGATGCTGATCGGCGTGAAGCGCACGGCGGCCGCGAGACGCCCGTCGATGCGGCACACGCGGCAGAACGGCGAAATGCCGTCGGCGCCCTCGCGCACCCGGTAGGCCGTGCGCGCAAAGCGGCCCGGCCCGAAGGCGCGCGCGTGCAGGTCGGCGATCTCCTGCGCGTCCTCGGCGGTTGCAAGACGCGTGAGAACGTGTGCGGCAGTTGCTTTGCTCATGACTGGCCCTGGATTGGATCTCACCACGTCTGGCTGGGCGGCTCTCCACCCAGGATTTCCGCGATGCGCCGGCGGGTGCTGCGGGTGGTCGCCTCGGGGAGGTCCGTGACGGCGAAGAAGCCCTGTTCGCGAATCTCGGCGTTGGGCGGCGGCACACGCTCCTGACGCCAATCGCGCACCACGAATAGGGCAATGTGGTCGCCGGGAAAGCGCACGAAGTTGGCATAAACGCCGAACAGGGCGGGCGGACCCGATACATCCACTCCTGCCTCCTCCGAGAGCTCGCGCACCACGGCTTCGGCGATCGTCTCCCCTTTCTCGACGCCGCCCCCCGGAAAATGCCAGCCTGGCTGGTAGCCATGCCGCACGAGCAGCACGCGCTGCTGGCGGTCCAGCACGGCAGCCTGGGCGCCCAGCGTCACGCCGCGGCGCAGGCGCCAGTAGCGCTGCAAGGTCTTGATCAGGAGAGGGTTGGTGACCACCGGCGCGCACCGAAGATCGAGGCTTGGCTGCACCTTTTGCCGTCGCCGCCGATTTGGCAAGCCGTCGCAAAGCCGCTACCCATCGCGGCGATGACCAACAGCGTCACCATCGCCCAGCTCACGGACGTGCACCTCGGCCCCATCGCCGGGTTCCTACCGCGCTACTGGAATGTCAAGCGTGCGCTGGGCTATGCCAACTGGCTGCTGAAGCGCAGATGGATCTACCGCCGGGAGGTGCTCGACCGCCTTGTCGCGGACATCGCAGCGCAGGCTCCCGACCACATCGTCGTCACCGGCGATCTCGCCAACCTCGGCCTGCCGCGGGAGCACATCAACGCGCTGAGCTGGCTGGAGAGACTGGGATCGCCGGAGCGCGTCACGGTCATTCCCGGCAACCATGACATCTATTCCGCGATCGGTGCCGATCCGGGAACGGCGCGCTGGGCCCCTTTCATGGCACCCGACGCAGCTGGTGCGGCCTATACCGAGGCGACCGGCCCTTTCCCGTTCGTGCGCATGGCCGGCCCCGTGGCCTTGGTCGCAATGAACTCCGCTGTGCCGACGCCGCCGTTCGTCGCATCCGGCCGGCTGGGCGACGGCCAGCTCGGGCGTCTGGGCCCTCTCCTCCAGCGTCTGGCCCGCGACGGCAAGTTCCGGCTGGTCCTCATCCATCATCCGCCGTTGCCAGGCCTCGCCAAGCCGCGACGGGAGCTGCTGGACGCCGCGGCACTGCAGGATGTCCTCGCCCGGCACGGTGCGGAGCTCGTCGTCCATGGGCACAACCATCACAATTCACTGACGTGGTGCGCGACTGAGACCGGCACCAAGCTCCCCATCGTCGGCGCTCCATCAGGCGCTCAAGGCCGACGTTACAAGGATGAGCCGTTGGGCCGGTACAATCTTTACCGTGTGGGCGGGCCGCCCTGGGCCGTCGAGCTTGTCGGGCGCGGTCTTGCGGAGCCGGATGGCCCCGTTCTGGAGCTCGAGCGCACCCTGCTTGCGAGCTCGTCGATGGCATGACTATTCGCTCTCCGGCGGGATGAGCAAAGGTCATGCATCGCATGAGAAATTATCCCGCTCCGAGCGGCTTGCGGACCATTGGAGCACAAGCGGCGCGCATGTAGTGTGCACCGCTTTTGCGCACCACAAGAACGAGATGATCATGCAGAAAGTCGCGCCGCCGGTGGCTGCACCCTCCAAGCCCCTCTGGGTGGTGGTGCTGTCCGCCGGCCTCATCGTCGGGATCGCCATGGGCATCCGCCAGGTGATGGGGCTCTACATGCCGCCGATGACGAGCGAACTGGGCATCGGGCGTGAGCCCTTCTCCACCGCCATGGCGGTGGCCAACCTGGTGTGGGGCGTCGGCGCCGTGTTCGCCGGAATGGTGGCCGACCGCTACGGAGCCGGCCGCGTCGTCGTGGGCGGCACGCTCGCCAGCATGGCCGGCCTCTACTATATGTACGCCGCCAGATCCGGAGTCGACCTGCTGATCGGCGGCACGCTGATGGGCGTCGGTGTCAGCGGCACGGGACTGACGGCGCTGGTCGGTGCGGCCGGCCGTGCGGCGCCGCCCGAGAAGCGCACCAGCGCCATCGCCTCGCTCGGAATGGCCTCGGGCATCGGCGGCTTCGTCGCCTTCCCCTACACCCATGTGCTCATGGACCTGTTCGGCTGGCAGGCGAGCTTGCTGCTGCTGCTGGCGACGAGCGCTCTCGTCATGCCGCTCGCCTGGCCGCTGGCCGGCAAGCCGAACGGCGGCCTCGGGCTGATCGACGAGCAGTCGCTCTGGAGTGCGTGCAAGGAGGCCTTCACGCACCCGAGCTACCTGCTCCTGACGACCGGCTTCTTCGTGTGCGGCTTTCACGTTGCTTTCTACGCCGTGCACCTGCCCGCCTTCGTCGCCGACAAAGGGCTGGACACCAGCGTTGCGGTGACCGCGCTCACCATGGTGGGCCTCGCCAACCTGGCCGGGACCTACATTGCCGGGCAATCGGGCCGCTTCATCGAGAAGCGGCGCGGGCTCAGCCTGATCTACTTCGGGCGCTGCTTCATCTTCCTGGGTTTGCTCTTCCTCCCCATCACGCCGGTCACGGTGATCGTTCTCAGCGTCCTGCTTGGGCTGTTCTGGCTGTCGACGGTGCCGCTCACCTCTAGCCTGATCGCCACCTTCTTCGGGACGCGGTGGATGTCCATGCTGTTCGGGGTGGTGTTCCTGTCCCACCAGGTTGGGTCGTTCTGCGGCCTGTGGCTGGCCGGGGTGCTTTACGACGCAACCAAGTCGTACGATCTTATGTGGTGGATCTCCATTGCGCTCGGCCTGTTCGCCGCCGCGGTGCATTGGCCGATCCAGGAGCGGCCGGTGCCACGGCTGGCTGCGGCCACGGCATAGGCAGGGTCATGGAGATGCGCTCGCAGGTCGATCGTCAGGATGCGCGCCAGCCCATGCCGATCGGCGTGCGCTGGGCGGTTTGGCTTTCGGTCGCCGCCCTGGTTGTGGGTGCCGTCTACCTGCTCTCGGTGCGCGGTGACGCCCTGCTGCT
>DATFCC010000297.1:0-3942 GCA_035253505.1 Hyphomicrobiaceae bacterium | reverse complement strand
GTCGGGGTGAGGGGCAGATGCTTGCTCGGGCATATGTGGCCGCCCCTCGCCCATCCTTCTCCCCTGCTGAAGGCCATGCGGAGAGGGAGATTGATCACAGCTCGCGCAGCGCGTTGAACTGGGCGACGTAGCCCGACGGATCGATGCGGGCGCCGATCACCGTGGTGCGTCCGGACTTGAGCGCGGCGCCGAGCGCATCGCCCAGGCCCTGTTCCGTGTCGACCACCGCGGCGTCGCAGCCGAAGGCATGGCCCAGACGCTCCCAGTCGACGCCGCCGATCTTCACCCCGTGGCGCGGGATGCCCTTGATCTCCTGCTTGACGCGGATGAGGCCGATCTCCTGGTCGTCGAACACGACGGCGATGATGGGCAGCTTTTCGGCCTGCGCAGTCTGCAACTCGGCCACCGACATCAGGAAGCCGCCATCGCCGACGAAGGCGACAATGGGCCGGTCGGGGTGCGCCAGGCGCGCGCCCATGGCCCCAGGCACCGCAAACCCCATGGAGCCGAGACCGTTGGAGCCCAGGAATTCGCGGGGGCCGTAGGACTGCCACTTCTGCACGACGAGCAGCCGGCTGGCGCCCGCGTCGCACGTGGCGATGGTGTCGCGCGGCAGCACGCTGCGCGAGATCTCCATCACGCGCTGGGGGGAGAGCCCGCTGCTCGGCACGGCCAGGGCCTTGCTCACCTCCTGGCGGAAGGCAAGGGCAGCTTTCTCGCCCCAGTTGCCGCCCTCCGGCGCCCACTCGGCAAGGCCGGCCAGGATGGCCTTGAGATCGCCCACCACCTCGGGTTCCGCCGGCACCAGCGCATCGAGGCTGGCCGCCCCTGCCAGCGCGAGCACGGGCAGCGTGTAGGGCCAGGGCTTGGGCTGCAGCTCGACGGCGTCGAGGCCGACAGTGATGATGAGATCGGCGGCGTTGACGAGGTTGCGCTCGATCAGGCCGCCGATGATGCAGCCGGCGCGCAGCGCATGGTCCTCGGGGATGGCACCCTTGCACTTCGGCGTCGTCAGGACCGGCGCGCCGAGCCGCTCGGCGAAGCGCACCAGCTCGGCTGACGCATTGGCCCAGAACACGCCGAGGCCGACGATCAGGATCGGCCGCTTGGCGCGGCCGATCATGTCGAGGGCCGGCTTGAGATCGCTGCGATCCGGGCGGGCCTGCACGATGCTCGGGAGCAGCGGCGGCTCGGCGATGTAAGTGCCGGCCTCGCGCGTGGTCTCGCTCTGCGGCAGCTCGAAATGCACTGGCCCTGGAGGAGCGGCGGTGGCGGTGCGCAGTGCGCGCCGCACCTGCTGGCTGACGACCTTGGCGTCGATGGTCGTGCTCCACTTGACGAGCGGGGCATAGACCGCGAGCTGGTTGATGCGCTGGCGCAGCCCGGTCTCGTAGGTGGGGCGCGAGTAGGCGTCGGTGATGGCGATCAGCGGCGCCCGGTCGAGCAAGGCGTGGGCGACGCCGTTGACCATGTTGGCGGCGCCCGGCCCCCGCGTGGAAAGGCACACGCCCGGACTGCCGGTGATCTCGCCCCAGGTGGAGGCAAGCATGGCGCCCGCCACCTCCTGCTTCATCAGGAGGAAGCGCATCTGGCGCTGCCGGCCGGCTTCCATCAGCTCCACCGACTCGCCGCCCGGATGGCCCACCATGAACGGCGTCCCGGCCGCCTTGAACGCGTCCGCCAGCACCTCGACGGTGGTTGTCACTCTGTCCTCCAGCGCCAGCCTGGCTGCGCGAAATCCTAGCCGACGGCGGGGTCCGGTGCAGCCCGCCTTGCGCGCATATCGCCGACGCGCGTCGCGGCCAGCTCTGGCCCGGCAGGTCGCGGCAGCAGGGATTCGCGAAGAGACACCCGGCTACAGCGCGGCAAAACGCCCGCGACGGCGTGCGAGCGCGGCCGCGGGCGATGCCGAGGGCCGTTCGCCGGCTACTCCTTGAAGGGCACGACCTTCGTCTTCTGCTCGCCGAGGCCTGCGATCTTCAGCGTCATCACGTCGTTCGGAACCAGCCACTTCGGCGGCTTCATGCCGAGGGCGACGCCGGGAGGCGTTCCGGTCGTCACCACGTCGCCGGGCTCGAGCACCATGAACTGGGAGATGTAATGCAGGCAGTGCGCGATGCCGAAGATCATGGTGCGCGTATTGCCTGTCTGACGGCGCTCGCCGTTGACGTCGAGCGACATGGCGAGATTCTGCACATCCTCGATCTCGTCGCGCGTGACGAGCCAGGGGCCCAGCGGCCCGAAGGTCTCGGCGCACTTGCCTTTCATCCACTGGCCGCCGCGCTCGGCCTGGAAGTTGCGCTCGGAGATGTCATTGCAGATGGCGTAGCCCGCAATGTGCGACAGCGCGTTCTTCTCCTCGACATAGCGGGCGCGCGTGCCGATGACGAAGGCGATCTCGATCTCATAGTCGAGCTTGGTGGAGCCCTTCGGCACCATGACGTCGTCGTTCGGCCCGACGATGCAGTTGGGCAGCTTGTTGAAGAGGATCGGCTCCGTCGGGATGGCGGCGCCGGTCTCCTTGGCGTGGTCCTCGTAGTTTAGGCCGACGGCGATGAAATTGCGCACGGCCCCGACCGGTGCGCCGAGACGGGCTCCCTGCGGGGCCATGGGCAGCGACTTCACATCGAGCTTGCGCAGCTTGTCGAGGCTGGCGGGGGATAGCGTATCGCCGGTGATGTCCTTCACATGGTGCGACAGGTCGCGCACGACGCCCTGGGCATCGACGAGACCGGGCTTTTCGGTGCCGGGCGCACCGAAACGGACAAGCTTCATGCGGGTTCCCTCCTGGGTGCGGGGCGCTGTCCTGCCGCGGCAGCAGCGCCGCCTATCGGGTCGCCAATGCCCGCCGCAAGTCAAGAGGCATGGGGCGGCGTCGCGCGTTCGCTCCGGAAGAAGGCGAAGCCGCCGGTGGAGCGCGCGCCCGTCACCACAAATTGCACATGGACCTGTGCAAAACTTGCCCTGGCGGGCGCGGCGGTCTGCGTTATTGCAGTGCAAACAGCGTCTTGCTGCCCCGGGCCGATGCGGCATCGGAGCGAAGCCGGCTATCGCGCCACCTCAGAAGAGGTAAACCACGATGTAAACGCCAGCACCGACCAGCGGCGCAACCGCGCACGCCAACGCCATGATAACAAAGGACTTATCGATCACAGCACAACCCCGCACTCACACCACAACCCCGAGCGCCACCCGTCCCATCGCTTACGCTCGGAACGAACCCTGTTTCCCTCATGAGTTCGTCTGTTCAAATAGTATCGTAAATCTGTCGGCGTTGCACCTGGTTTTAAAAGCATTCTTAATGTGCAACTGAGTTTTTGTGAGAATGCATGGCCGGTCGGGGCGACCGCGATCGGCCTGCGACCTGGAAGGGCCTTGCCTCGCGATGTCGTAGCGCAGGCTTCGCCGTGCCCGTCAGGCGAACAGCCGGAGCTGCTTCTCGTCCTGGCCTTTTGTCTCGCGTGCGAGCTGCTCGATGCGGTCGAACGGCACCTGCTCGGCACTGATGAGCGAGCGCTGGGCGCGCATGGGCCGCACCAGGCCCTCCTGCACGAGATGGAACTCGCCGACGGTCTGTCCCGGGAGCACGACGGCAGGGTCGAGGCCCGACTCGCTCTGGAACGCGGCACGCAGCTTCCTCAGCGCAGTGTCCTCGCGCACGCGGCCGATGAACCACGACGTGATCTGGTCGCGTGACTTGTAGTCGAGGTCACCCGGCGACTGCGTGGCCAGCATGATGCCGAGACCGGCCGAGCGGGCGCGCTTCAAGAGCGACTGCAGCGGCTCGGCGGTCGCCGGCTTGGCATTGGCCGGAATGTAGAGATCGGCCTCGTCGAACATGACGACGGCTTGCAGCTCGTCGTTGGGGTTGCGCTGGCAGAAGCGCAGCGTCTCGGACAGGAACTGCGCCACCCAGAACAGGATGTTTTCGTTGTCGCCGAG
>DATFCC010000296.1:0-4558 GCA_035253505.1 Hyphomicrobiaceae bacterium | reverse complement strand
GGTAACCAGGGCATCAAGGCCAAGGACATCCCGGTCGTTGCGTTCTCGGTGGGTGAAGAGGAACTCGCAGGTATCGACACCAAGCCGCTGATCGGCCATCTCGCCGCCTGGAACTACTTCCAGTCGATCAAGGATGCCAAGAACGACGAGTTCATCAAGAAGTGGAAGGCCTTCACCAAGAATGACAAGCGCGTCACCAATGACCCGATGGAGGCGCACGTCATCGGCTTCGACATGTGGGTCAAGGCCGTCGAGAAGGTGAAGTCCACCGATCCCGACAAGGTCATCGACGCCCTGCCGGGCATCGAGGCAGCGAACCTCACCGGCGGAACATCGAAGATGCTGGCCAACCACCACATCACCAAGCCGGTGTTCATCGGCGAGATCAAGGCCGACGGCCAGTTCGACGTGGTGTGGAAGACCGACGGCCTGGTGCCCGGCGACGCATGGTCGAAGGAGCTCGACGGCTCCAAGGACCTGGTCGGCGACTGGGTCGACAAGAAGTGCGGCAACTTCAACACCAAGACCAACAAGTGCGGTAGCTAGCGGCGCCGCACGCCCGAACCTGGAGGCGGCGGGCGTCCCGCCGCCTCCGCCATATCCGGGGAATATCGCGATGCGGGACTGGTGCCGTCGCTGTGCCGTGCTCCTGGCGTGCCTCTGCGCACTCCTGACCGCCCCCCATGCCGCGCTCGCCCAGGCTTACGAGCAGGCGCTCGCGAAGTTTGCCGCCGATTCTTACAGCGATACCGACGCCGCGGTCGCCGGCGTTGCCGCCAGCGGCAACCCGCTCGCCGCCCAGGTGGTCGAGGCGTTGCAGGACGGGCGCCTCCTGTTCAGCGCCGGGGACAAGACGGTCTACATTCGCAGGCCCGCGGGGCTCGTCGATGCCGCCACCGGACGGCCCGTCGCCGGGCCCGAGCCCGGCGGCCTCTCGCCGGTGCGCGTCAACAACCGGGTGCGCCGCGCCATCGAGGCGGCGCTTGGCAGCCTCACCCTGCTCTCGCCGGACCCGGCAAGGCGGCTGGAGGCGGCAAAGGCCGTCTTCAAATCGAAGGACGTCAACGTGCTGGGCACCTTGGAAGGCGCCATCGCCAAGGAGGCGGAGCCGCGCGTGAAGCGGGCGCTCGAGGAAGCCCGCGCCGCCATCATCGTCGGCAAGGCCGACGCCCGGGAGCCCGACCGCGTCGCAGCCATCGTGCTGCTGCGCGACCGCGGCGACCAGGATGCCCGCAGCGTGCTCGCCGGCGTAACCGGCAACCAGCCCGAAGCCATCCAGAAGACCCTGGCCGACGCCATATCGGCCATCGACAACCGCCTCGCCGCATGGAGCGTGGCGCAGAACCTGTGGTACGGCTTGTCGCTCGGCTCGGTGCTGCTGCTGGCGGCGATCGGCCTCGCCATCACCTTCGGCGTGATGGGCGTCATCAACATGGCGCATGGCGAGATGGTCATGCTCGGCGCCTACACCACGTTCCTCGTGCAGGAGATGATCCGCACGCGGGCACCGGGGCTCTTCGACCACTCGCTGGCCATCGCCATTCCGCTCGCCTTCCTGGTGGCCGCGCTCGTCGGCATGGCGATCGAGCGCGGTGTCATCCGCTTCCTCTACGGCCGGCCGCTCGAGACCCTGCTCGCCACGTGGGGCATCAGCCTCATCCTGCAGCAGGCGGTGCGCACCTCGTTCGGGCCGACCAACCGCGAGGTCGGCGCACCCAACTTCATGTCCGGCGCCTTCGAGCTCGGTGGGCTCACCATCACCTGGAACCGGCTGTGGATCATCGTCTTCGCCGGGCTGATCTTCGCCGGGCTGCTGGCGGTGCTGCGCTTCACCGCGCTCGGCCTGCAGATGCGCGCCGTCACCCAGAACCGCCGCATGGCAAGCTCCATGGCCATCAACACCGGCCGCATCGACGCGCTGACGTTCGCGCTCGGATCGGGCATCGCCGGCCTGGCCGGCGTGGCCCTGTCGCAGATCGACAACGTGTCTCCGAACCTCGGCCAGGGCTACATCATCGACAGCTTCCTGGTGGTTGTCTTCGGCGGCGTCGGCAATCTGTGGGGCACGCTGGTCGGCGCCCTGTCGCTCGGCGTCGCCAACAAGTTCCTCGAGCCCTATGCCGGCGCGGTGCTCGGCAAGATCGTGCTGCTGGTGATCGTCATCCTCTTCATCCAGAAGCGCCCGCGCGGCCTGTTCGCGCTCAAGGGCCGGGCGGTGGAGGCATGATCGCCCGCCGGCTCATCGAGGCGCCGGACGGCCGCGGCTTGATCTTTCTCGGCATTCTTGCCGTGGCCGCCATCCTCGTGCCGTGCCTCAACCTGCTGGTGCCGCCCGACTCGCCGCTCCACGTGCCGACGTCTGCCGTGGCGCTGTGGGGCAAGTACCTCTGTTACGCGCTGCTGGCGCTGTCGCTCGACCTCGTGTGGGGCTACTGCGGCATCCTCTCGCTCGGGCACGGCGCCTTCTTCGCGCTCGGCGGCTACGCCATGGGCATGTACCTGATGCGTCAGATCGGCACGCGCGGGGTCTACGCCCACCCCTACCTGCCGGACTTCATGGTGTTCCTGAACTGGAAGGAGCTGCCCTGGTTCTGGTACGGCTTCGACTGGTTTCCCTTCGCCGCCCTGATGGTGCTGCTGGTGCCGGGCGCGCTGGCCTTCGTCTTCGGCTGGTTCGCCTTCCGCAGCCGCGTCACCGGCGTCTACCTGTCGATCATCACCCAGGCGCTGACCTTTGCCCTGATGCTCGGCTTCTTCCGCAACAACTTCGGCTTCGGCGGCAACAACGGCCTCACCGACTTCAAGGACATCCTGGGCTTCAACGTGCAGGCGCAGGGGACGCGCGCTGCCCTGTTCGCCCTGTCGGCAGTGGCGCTGGGGCTTGGCTATCTCATCGCCCAGGCGGTGGTGCGCTCGAAGGCGGGCAAGGTGCTGATCGCCATTCGCGATGCGGAGAGCCGCACCCGCTTCATCGGCTATCGCGTGGAGAACTACAAGACATTCGTCTTCACGCTGTCGGCGTGCATGGCGGCTGTCGCCGGCGCCCTTTACGTCCCGCAGGTCGGCATCATCAACCCCAGCGAGTTCGCGCCCGCCAACTCGATCGAGTACGTCATCTGGGTGGCCGTCGGCGGGCGCGGCACGCTGGTGGGCGCGGCGCTCGGTGCGGTTCTCGTCAACTTCGCCAAGACCACCTTCACCACCGGCCTCCTGGCACCCTACTGGCTGTTTGCGCTCGGAGCCATGTTCGTGCTGGTGACGATCTTCCTGCCCAAGGGCATTCTGGGCCTCCTGCCCCGGCGTTCCTCTCCATCTCCGTGCTTGCGGGGTGAGGGGCAGCAGCAGGCTCCGGCATCGCCTCGGGCGGCGCCTCGCTCCAACCCTCTCGTCATGCCGGAAGGGCATGGGGATAGGGAGTTTGCCCCCATCCCTAACACCTCCCCGCAAGGCGGTGGGGGACAGCCGACTCCCGGGGCAGAGGGAGCCGCACCTCGCACCTTGGGCCGCCTCGCGGCACAGCCGGCGGAGTGAAGCCATGGACCATTACGCCCAGGCGCTCACCGAGCCCCCTGCAGAGACCGCCGTCACCAAGCCGCACGACATCGCGAGCAGCCTGCTCTATCTCGACGGCGTCAGCGTCGCCTTCGACGGCTTTCGCGCGATCAACAATCTCTCGCTGGAGCTGGCGCCGGGCGAGATGCGCGCCATTATCGGCCCCAACGGGGCGGGCAAGACCACGATGATGGACATCATAACGGGAAAGACCCGGCCTGACGCCGGCGATGTGCTGTTCGACCGCGGCAGCGTCGATCTCACCACCAAGGACGAGGCCGCCATTGCCCAGCTTGGCATCGGGCGAAAGTTCCAGAAGCCGACCGTGTTCGAGAACCACACGGTCGAGGACAACATCCTGCTCGCGCTGAAGGCCGACCGCTCGGTGCGGCGCAACCTGTTCTGGAAGCCCAACGGCGATGCCCAACGGATCTCCGAGACACTCCAGACGATCGGTCTGGCCGCGCATCGTCACCGGCCCGCCGGCTCGCTCTCGCACGGGCAGAAGCAGTGGCTGGAGATCGGCATGCTGATTGCCCAGGACCCCAAGCTGCTGCTGGTCGACGAGCCGGTGGCCGGCATGACCGACGCCGAATCCATGACCACGGCCGAGCTGCTGAAGGACATCGCCAAAGACCACTCGGTGGTCGTCGTGGAGCACGACATGGAGTTCGTGCGCCGCCTGGGCGTCAAGGTCACGGTGCTGCACGAGGGTTCGGTGCTGGCGGAAGGCTCCATCGACGAAGTCAGCGCCAACGAGCGCGTGGTGGAGGTGTATCTGGGGCGATGACCGATGCGACTTTCTTGCCGAAACGTATCAGTGGACCCCTTCTCCCCTTGGGGAGAAGGTGCCCGAAGGGCGGATGAGGGGGCCTTCATTCCGCTTGCGATCGTCGCCTCTCGCCAGTTCGGCCGAATGACCTACGGCCGCGCCATAGAGCGAGTGCTCGTGGCCGCGAGGGCGTCCGCGGCCGTAAGCCATGGCCTCACGTCCTCTCTCCCAGGG